>NZ_CP114778.1:1800000-2046712 GCF_027359395.1 Prochlorococcus marinus str. MIT 1013 | reverse complement strand
TTAATCAGATGCAATGAATAGTAACTTAAGCTTCACAAACATAGAAGAATCTGAAATTAATAACTATGCAACTAGAAAGAACGAAAACAGCAACTACAAAAAAATCAAATAAAAATAACATTCCAACTATTGTTTTAATGACAAGATGGCATGCCACATTTAGATGTAAAAGTCGTTTATCAAAAGATATAGGAGCCTATAAAGCAGCCAAGGTCCAAGAGAAACTAACGAATCATACAATTGGTGTAGCCAAACAAATTCAAAAAGAAGGTCTTGCAGATATCAAAGTTGCCATCGATGGAATTGGTATTCAGGCCGCAAAAAAATGGGCAAAATCAAACAAAATCAAAACAGTTGCGCTTCAAGGGCCAGGTAATCTAGGGACCAAAATGAAAAGACAGTTTTTAAAGACTCATTTTGAAAAAACTATTACTCATAAAATTCGTAATCCCATTTTACTAATTGGAACTGATTTACCATCAATCTCACATTTTGACTTAATACAAGCAATACAGATACTGAATAATAAAGAAATGGTTTTAGGCCCTTCAATTGACGGTGGATATTGGCTTATTGGACTATCAAATAAACTTATAAATCCTTTATGTACCTGGCCATTTTCTGGTATAGATTGGGGAACAGATAAAGTCCTAAAACAGACAACTCGATTAGCTTCCTTTAATCAAGTAGATTATCAACTTCTTCAAACTAAAAATGATCTGGATAGTATTATAGATTTATCACCATGGATAGATTACAAAAAATTCCAACTCTCAGCATCATCATACCAACTTTAAATGAAGCCACTCATATTCCACTTCTCTTCGCGGATTTAAATGCATGGCCATACAACTTTAACTTAACGATAGTTGATGGTGGGAGTGTAGATTTAACTATTTCAATTGCACAAATACAAGGAATAAATATAATAAAAAGCCCTAAACAGAATAGAGGATACCAATTAAAAACTGGTGCTTCAAATGCAAAAGGAGAATGGCTTTTATTTCTACACGCCGACAGCAGATTAGACCC
Source organism: Prochlorococcus marinus str. MIT 1013 (assembly GCF_027359395.1). Lineage (NCBI taxonomy): Bacteria > Bacillati > Cyanobacteriota > Cyanophyceae > Synechococcales > Prochlorococcaceae > Prochlorococcus > Prochlorococcus marinus. Next base: position 2,045,680 of record NZ_CP114778.1, on the reverse strand, counting down.
AACATGGGTGAAGAGCTTATTAAAGATATTAAAAAACAAAACATCAAAAAATTTTGCATGGTATTTTGATTTTAGACTCAAAAAAGATAGTTTAGAATTCAGGATTTTAGAAATAGCAGTCGCTCTTAGAAGTCATTTCTTGCAAAGACCTTATGGAGATCAAGGCTTATTAATGCATAAAGATCTTTATTATCTTTCAGGAGGTTTCTCTTCTTTAAAGATAATGGAAGATGTCGATTTAATATCCAGAGTTACTAAAATAACAAAAGTAAAACGTATTAGAGAAAATATATATACTGATGATATAAAATGGTCAAATTCAAATATAATTAAACGTGCATTTAAAAATGCTAAATTAAGAAAAAAATGGAGGCAAGGTTATGATATAAACAACTTATCAAAAGAATACTATACATAATTTTATAATACTAATTCAACCATCAATTTGAATACCAAAAAGCACATTTATTACCGTTTGGCTCTAAGGTCCAACCCTGCCTCTTATAAAAAGTAATAACATCAGAATCAGCAAATAAAGTTACTCTACTTATACCTTCTCTTTTTAAACTCTTCATTAAATATGACATAAGTTGTTTACCTAATCCATAACCTTGATAAACTGGGTTGATAGCTACGTCCCATATTGTTGCATCAATAACTCCATCTCCAGTGCATCTTGCGAATCCAATCAATCTTGGAAATTTAGGATCATGTTGCCATAAACCAACCTTAAGCAAGCTATTATCAAGAGCTCTTTTTACTCTCCTCAATGGCCTTCTTCCCCAGCCAACTGCTTGAAGAAGTTGCTCAAGCTCAATTAAATCAAAAGGTTTTGTATCTGTAAAAACGAAGAGGGCTGGATTCTTTTGATTAAAATATTGAAGAGCCTGTTTTCCATATAAATTTCTTAAAGTTTCTTCAGAAAGAATATTTTCGTTTCTCCACCCAGGCATTCCTAGTCTTTTTGATCCTAAATTAATCATAAATTTGTACAAATTAGATGGTAGTCAGGCCTTTTTCTTGTAAATCAGCAAGTTGCGAATAAAGTCCGCCTAAAGCCCTCAATTCTTCATGTGTGCCTTGCTCTATTAGCTTTCCTTTTCTCATTACAAGAATTCGATCAGAAGATTCTATTGTCGCTAGTCGATGGGCTATAACAAGAGCTGTTCTTTTCTCTAATAATCTATCAAGATCTCTTTGCAAAGTTGCCTCTGTTGAAGGATCCATAAAAGCAGTAGCTTCGTCCATAATTAATACTTTTGGATCTCTTATTGCAAGACGTGCAATAGATAAAAGCTGTCTTTCTCCTGAAGAGAGATTACCTCCTCTTTCTCTGATATAAGTATCTAATCCATTTGGTAATTTTCTCAATAAATTATCAAGTCCTAATTCACTACATATATCTTTTAAACGTTGATTATTCACTGATAAATCTAAACGAAGATTATCTGCAACGTTGCCACTAAATAGGAAAGTATCCTGAAGTACAACTCCAAGCTGTTTCCTTAATGATTGGATGGGTATATTTTTAATGTTTAGTCCATCAATATATATATTACCCTTTTGAGGTTCGTAAAGCCTACATAATAATCTAATTAAAGTTGTCTTACCTGATCCTGTTGGACCAACAAGAGCAACGTGTTCACCTGGCTTAATTTTAAAACTTAAATCATTTATTATAGGTTCATCTTCTCTGTAGAAAAAACTTACATTTTCAAATAAAACTTCTCCAGAAACATTTTTATACAAATTTGTTGTTTTTATATTTTCTACTTTCTGAGAAATTTGATCATGAATTTCGATTTTTTTCTCAAGCAATTCACTAATTCTTTCAACCGCTGTTAATCCTCCCTGTATTTGTGTAAATCTCTCTGCCAATTGCCTTAAAGGTTCAAATAGTCTTTGTGAATATAAAATGAATGTAGTGAGAGTTCCTAATCCCATAGCTCCTGCTGTAACCATGTAACCTCCCAAAGAAATAACTAAAGCGACTGCAGCCAATGAAATCCATTCAATAAAGGCGGAAATACTACTGTCATAAAAAATTGTTCCGTTAACTGCATTTTTATAATTAGTTCCAGTTTTGAAAAATTTTTGACCATTTAAAGTTTGCCTTCTAAACATTTGAACAACTTCAAGTCCTTGGAGGTTTTCCTGAAAATCTGCATTCAACTGGGATAGTTCCTCTCTAACTTTATAATTTTGTTTTCGATAACGTTTTTGTAACCAAAGAATAAACAACGTAACAGGTATTTGGATAAATAAAAGGAGAAAGCCTAGTCTCCATTCAATTAAAATCATAGTGACTGATATAACTAAAAGACTTACAAAATCAGCCAACACACCAACAGCCCCACTTCCAAATACTTCTGACAATGCATCAACATCGCTAGTTAATCTTGTCAGCAATTTACCAACAGGCATTTTGTCATGAAAACGCAATGACAAAGACATGGAATGAGAAAACAAATCATCCCTAATTCGAGCAGTTAATCTCTGTCCTACAGACTGAATATTGTATGACTGAAAACCTTGTAATCCAAGTCTAAGTAATACTGTTATGAATAATGTACCTATTATTAAACGAATTGATAATTCATTAGAAAGTTTATCAAAAAAGGATATCGTATCCTCCCCTCTTAAAACAGAAATTGCTTGCCCCACGAGAAGAGGTTGAATTGCACCAGCTAATGCAACAGGTATTAAAATTAAAAGTATTAGAATTAAACGTTTTTTTTCTTTTTTTAAATACTTTCCAAGTTTCTTAACTCTACGAAAATCATTTTTTGCCATCAGAAAAGTGTTTGGTCTGAGATTGGATTTGAATTGAATCAATAATTTCTTGAAGAGGGCCTCTATCTAGCCTTAGGGAGAGTGGATGACCAACAAGACGAGCGCTTGATTTAAAAAGTTCTTCAATTTCTATAAGTCCATTATCTCTAAGAGTACGACCAGTTGCGACTAAATCGACAATTGCTTCGGCCATACCAGTAATAGGTCCTAATTCAACCGATCCACTCAAATGAACCAATTGAACAGGCAAATCTATTTGTTCAAAAAAACTCTTTGCGCAATTTGTGAATTTACTTGCCACTCGACAGTTTGGAGGCAAGTCAGAAGCACTAAAGTAACCACTTTTCGATTTAACTGCAACAGACATATGACAAGCACCAAAACCAAGATCTACTAAATTAGATACTTGCAATTTCTGCTCTTGTAATACGTCAAAACCCACTATGCCTAGTTGCGCCTGCCCATAAGATACATAAACAGGAACATCACTGTTTCGAACTAAAAGAGCTTTAGCACGGCCACATACTGAGGGAACCATCAATTGCCGATTGCTATCTTCTAAAACAGCAGAAAAATCAAGCCCAACGTTAGAAAACATTGAGACTGATTCCTGCAATAAGGCACCTTTAGCTAATGCAACAGTAAACATGTCAAAAACTATTGAAGTGCAATCTAACTATTACAGCACCTAAATAAACAATGTTAGAGAAAGAAAGCGAATTCACTATTCACCCAATTACTGTCTTACAGGACAATATCGTATGGGTATGGGTCCACAATTGCAATGCAGTTGTAGTAGATCCCTCCATCTCGAGACCAGTAGAGAAATGGCTTTTAGATAAGAACCTATCGTTGGAGGCAATCCTTCAAACACATCATCATGATGACCATATTGGTGGAACACAGAAGTTAATTAAAAGATGGCCAAATGCAAAGGTAATTGCAGCAAAAAAAGAACTTAAAAGAATTCCTTTTCAAACATTTTCAGTTGATGATAATGATATTTTTTACTTAATGGATAGCAAGATTAAAGTAATTGAAGTGCATGGTCATACTAACAACCATCTAGCTTTTTATGTATCAAATGGAAATACTAAATATAATATATTATTTCCTGGAGACACACTTTTTGGAGGTGGTTGTGGTCGCCTATTAGAAGGTACACCTTCTCAAATGTTTGAAAGTTTATATAAACTTAATTCTCTTCCAGAAAACACTAAGATATATTCTGCACATGAATATACTGAAAACAACTTAAAGTGGGCATTAACATTAAAGTCTAACGATATTTCTATTATCGAAAGATTAAAAATTGTCCACAAACAACGACAGAGAGGGATTCCCAGTCTCCCTTCAACAATTTCAGAAGAAAGAAAAACAAATTTGTTTTTAAGAGCAAAAAATGTCGAAGAATTTACAATATTAAGAAGACACAAAGATAGCTGGAAATGTTAAATTCTGATTTGTATACCAATTTTATTAACCCAAACCAAATCATTCATGAAAAGTTCAGCGATAAAACCAATCGAAACAAAATTTGCGCCTAAACCCGTTGGCCCCTACAACCAAGCTGTTTTAGTTGGAAATTGGTTGTATTGCTCAGGACAAATTGCTTTAGACCCTGAAACCGGCGTAATGATCGGTAATGGAAATATCGAAGAAGAGACTAGGCAAGTTCTAAAAAATTTAATGGCTGTAATTGAAGCGGCGGGTGGAGAAAATTCAAATGTAATAAGAACAACCATATATTTGACAGATTTAAATGACTTCACAAAAGTAAATGACATATATGCAGAAACTTTTGGCGAAATAGTAAGCCCCGCAAGAGCATGCGTTGAAGTTTCAAATCTTCCTAAAGGAGGAAAAATCGAGATAGATTGCATAGCCTGGGTAGAGAAAAGCAGCTAAAAACAACTTTGTGACTAATTTGGACCTTGCCACTTTGCTAAGTGGCCCCATTATTGTCTAAATTAATAATTGATTAGCGATAAACAATGTCCACTGCCAAGTTGACTATTGGCGAACTAGAAGCAGGATACCCGCTTTACTGCAAAGCACTCAGGAGGCTTTTGCAACAAGGACGTACCGCTGATCAAATTCAAAGAACTGTTTGCTGGAGCCACCTAGAGACTCTTAATCGCTGCTTACCAGGAAGATATAAAACTCCCTCTTATCTAATGGCATTAATCAAAAGAGATCTAGAGCAACCAAAAGACGAAGATTAATTTTCTTGTTGTTTATTTAAAAAATCTATTTCGCTTGCGAAATCATGATCATCTTTTGATATTTCCTCTTTCTCATTATTTTCTACAGGCCTGATAGTGATATTTGCATAAGTCTTCCCAAAACTAATATCGGGGAAGCGATTGACCTTCTCGCAAAAGTCACCTAGCGCATCAAGAAAATCTCTATTTTTTTCATAAGATTGAAATTCAAACCTTTTTTCTAGACACTCTGGTCTTTTTTTTTGCCTCCACCCTTCCATGAAAAATACTTATCTTTTATAAAAGCTACTACACGGTGAATTAATTCAAGAAATAATTTATAAATCAAAAACTACTTAACTTCTCCTTTTTGCTCCACTTCCTCTTAATACTGGCTCAACCTCAACATGAGGTCGGGCAATAATATGCGCAGAAACTAAACCATCTCCAACACGCTCACATGCATCAGCACCTGCTCTCACTGAAGCATTTACAGCACCAGTCTCACCACGAACCATTACTGTTACATATCCCCCACCAACGAGTTCCTTAACGATCAAATTAACTTCCGCAGCTTTCGTCATTGCATCGGCCGCTTCAATTGCTGGTACCAATCCACGAGTCTCTATCATTCCTAATGCAATACCAGCGTTTGAATTACTCTCAAAACCTTTATCGTTTCCGATTGTTTTTTTAGTTGAAGCAGCACCTCTAGAGCCATTAGATAGATTTTTACCGCTAGGAATATTTTTAGTACTAGATGTTTTTCCGGTTGAGGAAGACTGTATCTTCGAAGAAGTTTTTGTTTGAGTAGTTGAATTGATCGGAGTAATATCAACTACTTGATCTTTAGGCTTAATAGTTTTATTACTACTTTTTGGTCGACGATTTGAAGAGTTAGTCATAGTTTAGGAATTTATAAAATTAAGCTTTATTGAATAGTACTGAAACTAATCATCAGGTGACCAATTATCAATAATCCCACCAATGGTTAAATCAGTTTGAATATTTGGATTTGGACATCCCCACCTCGCAGCGGTCCCTGTTGCGGTAAAAACCCAATTACCTTCTCGCGCACCGACAGGGTCAACAGCCACAAGTCTTTTACCTTTGTTATTGCACAATATTCTTAAATGCATATGTCCTAAACCTTCCACTCTCTGTGAACATACCAACCGTCCCATAACTTGCATGATCTCCATTATTTTGCTCCTCCTGGAATCTGTTGTTGAGTCTCTGGATCCCAATGATCAATAATCCCAACAATGGTTAAATCACTTGGATAAGACTTACTTCCAGCAGCTTCGCGAGCGGCAGAGCTTCCTACACATATCACCCAATCATCTGGTTTACATCCAACAGCATCAACAGCAACTTTTTTTGAGCTACCATCTAATACAACCTGTAAATGCTTATGTTCAAAGCCTGGGATACGATTGGTTGAAACAAGTGGTTTGAGAACTTTACAAATGAGCATTTAGTGAGCCTCCTGAGTGACTGGATCGAGGGAAGAACCTACAACTTCTGCAGGAGCCTTTTTATCTCGATCTCGAATAGTAAGAAATGTGTGTAGTGAACCATCATCTATTAAATCTCGATAACGAGACTTAATAGCCTGGTTAATTCTATGACAATCAGATAATGCTCTATTTCTTGCATGAGGAACACTACCTGAGTAATCAAAGCGAATGACAATAGGGATTGGCAAACTCTTAGAGATATTGAGACCTGTAAAAATTTTTACTCCGACGTCGAGATCAGGAGCTCCTTGTTCAACAGTCTCCAAATGAGCAAAATAAGTAAGATTCCTTAAATGAACTTCTTTAAAACCAATACCCACACCAATAAACCTTTCAGCATGACCTGCATCTTGATAGCTTCCGGAATGAAAATTCTTCACATAGTCAATTTGAGAAATATTATTTGAAATAAGCTTTGTGATAAATTTGACCATATTCGGATCGGTTTCTCCAGGACAAACACTTTTGACATTTTCTTGGATTTTTTGAAGAGCCTCCTCGGCATTTAGAAATTGAGTCTCTTTGTATATTTCATTTGCACAAACCCATGATTTCAAATCAACTTCATTAATTTTGGAAGGAGTATGAATTCTTATAGCGTCTGTATCTGTGTCAATACCAATTAAAAGCAAATCAACGGATGCACCACAACAAAAACTATTTTCGACTGCTTCTCTAAAATCTAATAATCGCTGTAAGCCTTCTGATGCTGCTAACTCATCATTGCTACCATGAGCAGCACATCCTTGGTGTGTAGGGTCAACAGAACTAAAATGATAAATTACTGATTTTAAATATCTTGTTGGCTCAGTTGCAGAATTAGGAGTTGACTCTCTATATCTACTATGTTCAGTTTTAATCCAACGATTAACTGTTTTTTCGATATCAAATAGTGCACCTGCATGAGAACGCCTCCTAACAGAACTAAAAGGTATACGTAATGCATAAGAGATTGCATGAGCTAATCGACCATCAGCACAAGGAGTTATATCTAAAAGATGAAAGCCACATTGATAAAGGAAAGACTGAAAAGATTTGGCATATTGACTATTCTCAGATCCCTCCATTGGATCTGAATCAAAAAATTCATTACTAGTCAATTGGTGTGATTGAAAAACACACCATGCAAACAATGCACTTATGTCAACACTTCCAACCCAAGCCTTTTCAAGTATATGTTGTGGCAATTCATAACCTAATTCTGCTTGACATAAACTTTGTGCTCTTTCCACAAAATTCAAATCATTTTGAAGACTAGAGACTCTTTTCAAAAGAGGGACGATATTATCAAATCGATCTTTAACCTTATTTTCGTATTGATTTAACTTCTGATTTTCTAGAGAATTGGTTAATGGATGATCAGTGGATAAAGAGCTAATATTTTTTATTTCATCAGAAAAAGAATTAGTGGTTTTAATAACTCTAGAATTCAAGTTCTGGGTCTCTAGGTCTTTAAATCTCTTCATAGGAGCTGTAGGCCCACTACGAGATTTCTTGGCCAAATTACGATAGGCCATTGACTATTTAACCTCTTGCTCCACCAGAGAAAGTAACCAGTTGGCCATCCCTTGTATTACCACTAGAACCAGTGATTAAGAAGTCTGGTTCGGGAACCTCTTGGTTCCTTTTCAATTCAGCTGCGTTCATTGCACTCATAGGTCCTGGACGAGAAGGATTTCTACGTTTAGCAGATGCCCCCTCTGTCCCAGTGACATGCTCTCCTCTAGCCCAATCATCACCAGTTATATTCAAACCAGAGGATTGTCCTTCTCCTGTTATTTGTGAGGTTGGGCGTTGCTTAGATTCTTCATTAACTATTTGATCAACTTTATTTTGCTGAGAATTTGATGGTTTTCTATCAAAACGAAATTGTTCGGTACCTGTCACTTTGTTTGCAGCCATATCAAATGGGCCAGTTATTCTTGAGCTATCTTCGTAGCTAGTACCTGTAACACCTGCGTTGATTTCATTTTGAATATGAGCCTGTCTGGCAGGGGATTTCACACTAAAACTTGTCCATGCAGCTGCTTTTTCAGGATTTTCTTGCTGCGCATAACCATCAGGAATATTTGAAACTCCACAATTGTCTGTCAATTGATCTCCTCCTATATAAGGAGTTCCTGTAAGAGGTTCACACGCACCCTTATGAGCACCTGTCATCTTTCCACCTATGCCAGGTTGCTGACCAGTCAATCTTGCTGCAGGGGTACCAAGTTGCCTAGGGGTTCTAGCCTCAATCTCAGATGACGCAGAATTATCACACCATTGATTTGCTTGATCTAATCCTGCATAGGGTGTACCTGTAACTGCTTTACAAGTTCCAGGTTCATCTCCTGTTACTAGAGGAGATCTACCTGTCATGGTTCCACTAACTTTTTGAGTTTTATTAGTAACACTCAAACCAACTTTTGCTGGATCAGGAGCAGGCTTAGTGCCACAAAAAGAATCAAATTGTCCAGCGCCTACATACTCATCTCCAGTCACATTCTTGCAACTACCAGCCTCATTGCCAGTGACATTATCTCTTCTCGAGACATCAGTACCAGTTACACCGTTCCCACGAATTGTAGTTAGTGAACCAACCTTTTCTGCTGGTCTACCAGAAGGTAGTGGATCAGAACCTAAATACTGATCACCAGTTAAACCTTTATTTGATCCAGCTTCATTTCCAGTAACCAATGCTGACCTACCTGTCATTGTTCCGCTGACTTTTTGACCATCAATAGTCTGGCTATAGCCAATTTTTGAAGGAGAAGGGTTAACTCCTCCGCAATAATTATTAGATTGATTAGCTGATATATATTCAGTACCAGTAAGGTTTTTACAAGTTCCAGGCTCGTCACCTGTAACCTTCTCTGATCTACCTACTTCGTTACCAGTCACAAGATTTCCATGACTAGTACTTGTAACTGCTACTTTTGCAGGCTGACTTATAGGTGTATTAGATCCATTACAGAAAGAATCAATAACTTCTGAACCAAGATACTGAGTACCAGTTATTGAACGACAAGTACTTGCTTCATTACCGGTAGTTTTTATAGATCTGTTTGCCTGAGTTCCAGTAACAAGTTGACCAGTTGCGGTCTCACTCATTCCCACTTTCCAATGAGCATCAGGAGCACTAGCATTTTGCTTCGCACCATTTTTATTTGGACCACAAGGACGAGTTACTGAAGTACGTTTTGATCCAGTGGCACCAGTTTTACTTTTAAGTTCTCTTACTCTTTGAGCTATTTCCTTAGTTGTCAAATCTGGATTACCTTGTCGAGCAACTGATGCAGCTGTTGTTGGTTGTTTCCCAGCAGATTTACCGTGCTTTGATAAAGCTTCTCTTCTAGCCAGCACAAAAGCTCTACTTGAATTAGTAATTGCTTTTCTTTTAACAGTTGAACGGTGATCAGTTGTTCTCTTATTTAATTTCAAGCTGATTTCAGGCTTTGAAGTTCTATTAATGGTTTCTTCTAACGATTTTTGCTCACACTCCGGGCAACAATGTTCAGACTTTTTCGCCTGAGAAGAAGGAGCACTCTGAACCTTTTTCCTTTCAAGCTCAACACGAGTTATATCTTTTGTATTATCAGCAGATTTGCCTCTACGAGATAATGCCTCTCGTCTAGCAATAACAAGTTGACGACTTGGTTGTGCTACGGAATTTCTATATGATCTTGAACTACTTGAACTCCCAGAAGTACTTAATTGAAAACTACTAGTACTTAATTGAGAGGAAGAATTATTTGAATTAGTCATAGATTTATTGGGTTTCACAAAACCAGAATTTGTCCTCGTAGCTCTCGCATCACCAGAAGAACGCACTCTATTAGCCGTAGAGCCTTTAATAGATGCATTTTTGCCTCCTTGACTGAGAGCCTGGCGGCGTTCAAGAACTAATTGTCGACTTGTTTGTTTTGCCATATCAACCCAATGGAGAGGTTACAAAAAAATAATTTTAAATTCTCTAAAGAATTATTAGCCCCAAAAATTTTGAGGCTAATTATATCAAAGCCTACTTATTTAGCGGCCTTGGAAAACCACAAAGCAAGTACCTTGACTTTGTGTATATGCGTCATATCCAACGATACGAACATGATGATCAGGATATGCTCTATGACAAGCTTCTAACTCGCTAACAACCAAATTTAAATCTTTCTCACCAAAGAAAGGTAATTTCCAATAAGACCAATAGGTCTGCATTGAACCACTTGGTTGAACATGCTCAATAACTGGGCTCCAACCCTGAGCAATGATATAAGCGATTTGATCGTAGATTTCGTCCTGGGTCATCGGCGGTAAGAAGCCGAATGTTTCCAGGGTGGCGACTGTTTGATAGTCACCTACTGTGCTCTGGAAAGGCATGGTGAACTTAAGTTAGTGAATGAGTGAAAGTCGATTTAAATATCGACTAGTGAATTTAAGAAAGTTAGAGGCAACTTAAAATGTCACCTCTATATCTTTACTACTGAACGTCGAGTTTATCGACTGTATCGAATTCGAACTTAATCTCCTTCCATGTCTCAAGAGCAATTGCCAATTCAGGGCTATGCTTTGCAGCTTCTAGAAGGATATCGCGACTTTCTTTTTCGATTTCTCTACCTGCATTACGCGCTTTAACACAAGCCTCTAGAGCTACTCGGTTAGCGGCTGCACCAGCAGCTGATCCCCAAGGGTGTCCATGTGTACCGCCTCCAAACTGGAGACATGAATCATCCCCAAATATTGCAAGCAATGCTGGCATATGCCAAACATGAATACCACCAGATGCCACAGCAAATACACCAGGCATAGAACCCCAATCTTGATCAAAGAAGTTACCGCGAGTACGGTCTTCAGGAACAAAGGATTCACGTAGGTTATCGATATAACCAAGAGTTGTTTGACGATCTCCTTCTAGTTTTCCAACAACTGTTCCTGTATGAAGTTGATCTCCGCCAGATAGACGCAAACACTTAGCAAGAACTCTGAAGTGGATACCATGCTGAGGATGACGGTCGATAACCGCATGCATAGCACGGTGAATATGAAGAAGCATGCCATTTTCACGGCACCAATTAGCAAGACCTGTATTAGCAGTAAAACCACCAGTTATGTAGTCATGCATGATGATTGGCATATCAAGTTCTTTAGCGAACTCAGCACGCTTATACATCTCTTCAGGAGTAGTTGCTGTGCAATTCAGGTAGTGACCTTTAACTTCACCAGTTTCCTGTTGAGCTAGCTTTACAGCTTCAGCAACAAATTCAAAACGCTCTCTCCAACGCTGGAATGGCTGAGAATTGATATTCTCATCATCTTTTGTTAGATCAAGACCACCACGAAGGCATTCGTAAACAACACGACCGTAGTTTTTACCTGAAAGACCAAGTTTTGGCTTAATAGTACAACCAAGTAATGGACGACCGTATTTATTAAGACGATCACGTTCAACTACGATTCCACTAGGTGGTCCGCCGCAGGTCTTGATAAATGCCATTGGGAAGCGAATATCTTCAAGACGAAGATGACGCAGGGCTTTAAAACCAAAGACGTTTCCAACAAGTGATGTCAAAACGTTAGTTATAGATCCTTCTTCAAAAAGATCTAAGGGATAGGCAATAAATGCATAGAAGGCATCCTTGTCTCCAGGGACATCTTCAATGCGGTAACAGCGGCCTTTGTAGAATTCAAGATCTACAAGTAATTCTGACCAAACTGTTGACCATGTACCTGTAGATGATTCAGCCGCAACAGCTGCTGCAACCTCTTCCTTTGGTACACCTTCCTGACCTGTGCATTTAAAACATGCAAGTAGATCAGTATCTAGGGGGACGTAATCAGGAGTGAAGTAAGTATCTCTATACTCCTTAACTCCAGCATCATACTTTTTAGCCATTGATAGCTCCTGTTAATTAGTTAGAAGGTTGAAAATTTGAAAAGTCCTCTCCTCTTAGGACTTAATCAAAAATCAGTCCTTCTGACCTAAGAAGTTACCGTTGCCCAGAGCTGGCTCAACTTCACGATGAGGACGAGCAATGATGTGAGCTGCAACGAGTCCGTCACCTACACGCTCACAAGCGTCTGCGCCTGCACGAACTGCTGCGTTTACAGCACCAGTTTCTCCGCGAACCAAAACTGTTACGTAACCACCACCAACAAACTCACGACCAATCAAGCGCACTTCTGCTGCCTTGGTCATAGCGTCAGCAGCTTCAATAGCTGGTACTAATCCGCGTGTCTCGATCATGCCGAGAGCAATACCCATTGTTTCGCTAGCCATGTCCTATTTCTGTAAAGGGATGGAATGTTCAGGAGGGACAATGGCCCGCCAAAGAGCAATTAGTCAAGGGGATTCTCTAATAGCGCTGATTACAGTTTCTACTCCTATTCATAAGCTGAGCTTATCACCCTTGCTACGACAGTTGAGTAACACTGTTCGATCAACAGTCAGGACATACTCATATTGCATTGCGTAAACAAGTTCATGTAGTTATTTTTACCCACGAGACAGCTTCCTGGCTATGTCAGGGTTGGAATGTTCGCCCAAAAACTGTCTCAAAATCATCTACAAGATTCAACGACTATTGTTTTTGACTTCTTCTTGTAAGACTATATAAGACTAGTTAAACGATTCGATTTGAAAAAACCACTAATAACCATTGCTAGTGGTAATCCCAAGAAAGTTGCTGAGATAGAGGCAATGCTTGGGCCACTACCAATTGAAGTTAAAAAACAACCTAGTTATTTAGATGTTGAAGAAACCGGAAAAACATATCTGGAAAATGCCATATTGAAAGCAAAAGCAGCAGCGGCATTAACTAACAGTTGGACTATTGCAGATGATTCTGGACTTGAAATTGATTCTCTTGGTAATGCTCCCGGTATCTTTTCTGCACGACTTGCCGAAACAAATGAAAAAAAAATAGAAAAAATCCTATCCGCTCTCGGAGATAGTCCTTACAGAAGCGCAAAAGTTTGCAGCGTAATGGTTCTCTGCTCTAACAGTGGAGAGATAATCCAAAACACAATAGGAATATGCTGGGGCGAAATTTTAAAAGAGCCTGCTTACCCCAATGGTGAATTTGAATCATTATTTTGGGTTCGTGAAACTAATTGCACTTATGGGGAATTAAATAATGCACAATTATCAAAACATGGAAGTAGAGGTAAAGCCGCTAGAGAATTAGCGCCTTACCTTTTGAAAGCTATAGGAATTAAAAATAATTAACTTCTATTTATTTGATCAATAGATCTCATCGCCGCAGCCGCAGCCTCTTCAACATCTCCCTCTTTCCCAGCCAAAGTCAGTCTTCCAAAAGCACCAACTCCTTTCACATCAACGATTGTGATGTTTGATGCCTTCTCTGCTTCGTTCGCAGCCATCAAAACATATCCCGCTGGTTCAGTCTCAAGGATGAACATACTCATTCCAGATTGAATCATTGAGCCACGTCTATTTTGGCGATTGATCAAAACAGCATGGTCCGGAGTAATAGAGCGAATAACCTCAGTCCAAGTAACTTGCGGATCCGTTCTCCTATCAATTGTGCTACCTATGGCATCTAAAACGACATCGCCTGAATGCAGTACTGTGCTTTGATCTCGGTGATAAAGAGCAAGAGATCCAAATGCCCTTTCAACGATCATTTGCCCTAATCGAACGTTGCTGGCTTTTAGTGCGATATCTGTAACCCTATGCACAGCCATTCCAGGAGAAACCTCCATCCAAAGACAAGCATCACCGGGTATGGGTAAAAATCCTGAACTTGCAGTACCCATATAAGCAGCAAGTTGAGGTTGCAAAGAATCTAGAAATACATATGTTCTTAATTCAATTTGTTTTACATGACTTGCTTGACGAGCAACTAACGATTTTTCAGAATCAGTTGTTATTACTCTCTTTGGATCATCGACAAGATATTCATTTACCTCTGCACCAGTAATTCTCTGACTTCCTCCTGGTCGCCTCTCATTATTTTTAAATGTGGCGAATCTCGTCATGCGCGAGATACTACCTCAAAGATTGTCTTTTTAGCTAGCAATTGAGACTTGCATGCTGATTGTAAGCCGATAAATTCAAGATATATTGATTTTACGAAAGAATGTCTGCAACTCAGCCAAAGGATCCCAAAAACAATAACTCAAATGCTGAAATCAATCCGGAGCAAGCGCTAGGTTTAGTCTCGTTAGGTCTTATGCAAAAATTGTCTGACAAAGGTATTGCCGACTTTAATTGGTTAAAAGAAGACGAAAAATGTGATACATATGAGCTGCGTCAAAGACTTGAACTAACTTCTCTAGCTATAGAAACAGGAGCCCCACTAAGCACAACAGAAGTATCAAAACTTTTAGGCGTCAGACCAGGCTCTTCAAAAGTTGAGAGAGGTGGTCTCATTGCTAAGAAGTTATCAAGAAATGTTTGGAGATTAATCAAATCAAGCCAAGAAAGTTCTCATTGGCGTAATTAGAAGGACCAAATCTAGGCTTTATAATGAGCCTTAGCGTCATATAGAGTTTCTTCGTTTATTTCTCTACATCCAGCTTGACGAGCATAATTCTCTGTATTTCTTCTTACCTTACCTCTTACAAAAAATGGGATTTTCGAAAGTTCTTTTTCACCTTCATGTGTCCATATAGGATCGCCATCTGTAATTACTGAATCTTGTAAGTTTGTTTTTATAGCCTCTTTATTTGTATTTTGATTTCCTTTCCCACCTAAATGTCCTAGATGACTTTGGTGGCCATCAACAAATTCGAAGTCATGTTTAAACATTCCAATTAAATGTTCCTCAAGTCCCATCATTAATGGATGAACCCAGTCATCAAAAATGACATTTGCCCCCTCCCATCCCATTTGAGGGCTATATCGAGCAGGTACATCCTGCACATGCATTGGTGTACTGATCACAGCGCATGGGATACCAAGTCTTTTTGCACTATGTCGCTCCATTTGTGTACCAAGGACTAGTTCTGGAGATGTTTCTTTTATCGCATCTTCTACTTCTAAGTAGTCATTGGTTATCAATGCCTCTAAACCAAGTGCCTTAGCGGCTGGACGAACTTTCCTAGCCATTTCACGACTATAAGTTCCTAGACCTACAACTTTAAAACCAAGCTCCTCATTAGCAATTCTTGCTGCAGCAAGAGCGTGTGTTCCGTCTCCAAAAATAAAGACTCTTTTACCTGTTAGGTAATTCGAATCCACTGAATTCGAGTACCAGGTTAATTTCGAATTATTAGATTCGTTTACTGATTGAGGGATTTCCATCTCTAACACTTTGTGTAATTCTTTAAGAAAATCCTGAGTAGCCCCAACACCAAGCGGAACTGTTGTTGTAAAAGGAATATTTAAATTTCTTTCAAGCCAAATACAAGTTGATTCCGCTATTTCTGGATAAAGGCAAACATTTACATCAGCATTGGGGATTCGCAATATATCTGCAGGTGATGCTCCTAATGGCGCCACAACATTGACGTCTATCCCGTACTGACCAAGTAGTTTTTGTATTTCCAAAACATCATCACGACATCTAAAACCAAGCAAAGTTGGGCCAAGAAGATTTACTCTTGGTCTTCTTTTTTCTTCTTGCCACGTTTGTTTCAATTCTTTCGAGTGATCTTTAAGTAAAGTTCTTACGATTTGATAAAAAGTCTCAGACCCACCCCAATTTTCCTTTTTGCTATAGGCAGGTAATTCAAGGCTGACAATTGGGATATCAAACCCCATACCTTTCGCTAGCGAACCAGGCTGATCTTGAATTAATTCGGCTGTACAACTTTCGCCAACCAAAAGAGCTTCTGGATTAAATCTATCTACAGCTTCTTTTATATGTCCTTTTACAAGTTCAGCGGTATCACCTCCTAAATCTCTAGCTTGAAAAGTTGTATACGTTACAGGTGGTCTACTCCCACGGCGTTCAATCATCGTAAAAAGAAGATCAGCGTAGGTATCTCCTTGAGGTGCATGCAATACATAATGCAATTTTTTCATAGACGTAGCGATTCTCATCGCCCCAATATGAGGAGGTCCTTCGTATGTCCAGAGAGTTAATTCCATGAAATTAGTTTGATGTAAGAGTTTTAGTAGGATTTAAAATGTCATGCCTGCGAAGTGGCCTTGAGAATAATTCTGCTAGATCTGAAGCTTGATCAATCCCGTGAATTGGGCTGAAAACCATTTCAATTGACCATTTGGTTGATATCCCCTCTGCTTCAAGTGGATTAGCAAGTCCCATTCCACAAACAACAAGATCTGGAGAACTATCTCTTACTCTGTCTAATTGTTTCTCTACATGTTGTCCTTCGACAATACGACAATCAGGAGGTAGCAAGTCTATTTCTGCTTTCATTAAATCTCTATTTAGATAAGGCGTTCCTATTTCAACTATCTCCATTCCACACTCATTACTTAGAAATCTTGCGAGCGGTATTTCTAATTGTGATTCTGGCAAAAGGAACAGTTTCTTACCAGAAAGTTTCTCAACATGAGGCTCCAAAGCTTTCTTTGCTCTCGATATCAGTGGATTTAATATTGAATCAATAATGGATTTATCGATGCCAAATGAATTTGCAGCGGCCTGAATCCACAATGTGCTACCCGTAACACCTAGAGGGAAGGGAGCTTCAATTATTTCAGCACCTTTATTTTTAAGCTCTCTTGCCGTATCAGTTAAATAGGGCTGAGTAAGAAGGACTTTGGTCTCAGGACCAATAGAAGGTAATTCTGTTGACTGCCTAGGTGGAAAACTTTCAACATTATCTATTCCAAGCCGATTAAAAATACTTATTAAACGGTCCTCCACCGCATTTGCAAGAGTTCCAACTAAAAGTAATTTCTTTTGATCGCTCTTCGGCATCAATGGAATCAGAGCCTTTAATGCTCCGTCTTCGCCTTGCGTGAAAGTTGTTTCTATTCCACTTCCAGAATAATTCAATACAGTTACTTGACCTTTAAGTTCGATATTCAGGTTTTCTGCAACCCTTGAAAGATCTATTTTTATAACTTCGCTTGGGCAAGAACCAACAAGAAAAAGAGTTTTAATTTCTGGACGTCTAGCTAAAAGATTTTTTACTACTCGGTTTAACTCATCATGAGCATCAGCTAATCCAGCTAAATCTCGTTCTTCTAAAATAGCTGTACCAAAACGCGGCTCAGCAAAAATCATCACACCTGCTGCACTTTGAATTAAATGCGCACAGGTTCTAGAACCCACCACAAGGAAGAAAGCATCAGGCATTCTTCTATGGAGCCAAACAATAGAAGTTAACCCGCAAAAGACTTCTTTTGGACCAGATTCTTTAAGGAGCGTTGCACCGCTCATAGAAATTTAATACATGTATATATTCAAACTGCATCCAAAATGGGTAAACCGTCAACAAACACTTAATCTCTTTCGCATTTAGTTACTTTTTCGTTACCTAATGTCTTACTACGGTAACTTTTGCTTTTCTGACAGTTAATAGCCTTTAGGGATTGCAATAGATCTAAAAGCTAATTCCTTATCTACAAAAAAAGCACATGACATGAGTAAAAGTACGCATCTAGCACTGTTAATGTGTGAATATTCTCGTTTCAAGATATATATTTAATGTCAAATGTTTCGAATTCTCTAAACATTTCCTAAAGAGATATTTGCCTGCAAGAATATAAAGCAAGGACTTTCGAAAGAAAAAGATTAATGACATCGACTGTAGCTCGTAAACCTGATGGGGAAGGTAGTGTTCAAGTTCAACAGGATGCAAAAGTTCAAATACAAGAAGGTGCTCTAGTAATTGCTGTATATGGCAAGGGAGGCATTGGGAAATCAACTACTTCGTCAAATTTGTCAGCTGCTTTTTCAAAGCTTGGCAAGAAAGTTCTTCAAATTGGTTGTGACCCTAAGCATGACAGCACTTTCACCCTCACACATAAGATGGTGCCCACTGTTATCGATATTCTTGAAGAAGTAGATTTCCACAGCGAAGAACTAAGACCTGAAGACTTCATGTTTGAAGGATTCAATGGTGTGATGTGTGTTGAGAGTGGTGGACCACCAGCGGGGACAGGATGCGGAGGTTATGTAACAGGTCAAACAGTCAAACTTCTTAAAGAGCATCATCTTTTAGAAGATACGGATGTTGTTATTTTTGATGTGCTTGGAGACGTTGTTTGTGGAGGCTTTGCAGCCCCACTACAGCACGCCAACTATTGCTTAATCGTTACTGCTAATGATTTCGATTCTATTTTTGCGATGAATCGAATAGTTGCTGCAATTAACGCTAAAGCGAAGAACTACAAAGTTCGCCTTGGCGGAGTGATTGCTAATCGTTCTGCAGAATTGGATCAAATAGAAAAATTCAACAAAGAAACAGGGCTGAAAACTATGGCTCATTTCCAAAACGTTGATGCAATACGTAGATCAAGACTGAAGAAATGCACAATTTTCGAGATGGACTCCTCAGAAGATGGTGTACTTGAATGTCAAAATGAATATCTTTCACTAGCACAAAAGATGATCGACAAGGTTGAGCCTCTTCAAGCAGAACCTTTAAAAGACCGTGAAATATTTGATCTACTTGGATTTGATTAAAGAACTAGTTCAAGGATTATTTCATCCCGACTAATTGCATAGACAAATCCCAAACTTTTCTAGAGGTAACTGGATCTGTCACTCGATCGGACAATTCTTGTGAAAATTGTTGTCTATTCTTGCGTTGTCTATTCCCCCAGCTCCAATGAACACCAGAAATAGCAAATTGAGGATCTGAAACGACTTGGGCCACCCTGTCTCCAGCCAGCGCTTCACTTACAAAACCTCCAGTTATTAATTTCTGAAACCATGGAAACAACCACTGAAACAGTTTAGGAGTGTTTCTAAATAATTTGGTTTTAGCTACACATCCTGGATATAGAGAACTAAAAAGAATTGGAGATGAATTAAATCGCCTATGTAATTCTTGGGTTGTAATCATGTTGCATAACTTACTGTCTTTATAGGCTTTGCCTGGTTTAAAGCGTTTACCACTAGCCATTGATATGGGGTCGCAGAAACCTTCTTCAAAACCAGATAGATTTCCAAGATCAGCTGGAGCTGGGATTGGGATTTTCCCGCCAAGTTCTTTATTGTTAGCAGTTACAGTTCCTAAAATAACTACCCTAGATGATTCAACCCCCCAAGACCTTCCCTTCCAGACTGGTCTTGATGACTTACTAAGATTTTCTAATAGCAACTGAATTAGTAAAAAATGTCCAAAATGATTAGTTGCCATTGATATTTCATATCCCTGAGGAGATCTCAAAGGTTTTTTTAAACGTGGGAGATAAACAGCAGCATTACAAACTAAAGCATCTAATGGTTGTTCCAATTCCTCTAGAAGACTTTTAGCCCCATTGCGTACGCTATCTAAGTCGCCAAGATCAATTTGTATATGTTTAAGTTGTCTTGGACTATTAATAGGTAATCCAACTGCTGATGCGGAAGCCTCAGCTCTCGCAGAACATCTATTTGCAGTGATAACTCTCCACCCCCTCTCCACCAAAGACTTTGTTGCATATAACCCAACTCCAGATGTTGTTCCAGTAATTAAGACAGTTCCTGGTGCCGCTTGTACTAGAGCCATATTCTTTAAAAAAACTATTTAAATCAATTTTCAAACACGAATCTAAACCTAAGAGAAGCAAAGTAAATCATTGCCAAATAACTCTGACACTATTTGGAGTAATCCACTGATCTTGCTCCTTGAAAAAACTTTGCTCTCCACCATTAATAAACATTTCATCAAAACGTAGTCTTAACTTGTGAAGTTTTTTTGATTCTTTTTCCAATAAATATGACAACTCTAGATTTCTATTCACACGTTGATGAGAAGCAAATCCTAAGTTCACGAGGCTGGTTGCAAATACAATGAATAAACCAAACTTCAAAATTAATCCCACATAACTATATAAAAGCTCACGCCTAATTTCTTTTTTCTGAAATTCAGAAACTTGAGTAATCGCATCGATTTTTTTATTTACAGAAGGAATGCTCTTGCAAATTTTTTTTGAACGCTTCCTTCTGAATGGCTCTTCAATTCGTTGAGTTTGTCCCAAATTAAATAAAAATGTCTCGATTTTTTTTCATAGTAACTAAATTATTAATGGAATCAATTGTTTGACTTCTCCCAATGCATTTATAAATTCAAAAAAATAAATAAAGGAGAATATCTATAAACTAATGCTTTTATGACTAATAACTAAAAATAAAATGAACAAGCTAGAAGAAGTCCTTTATATAAATCCTCTTAAATTAAGTGGGCCAGAGCAAATGGCAATTGATCTCTTCCTATTAGAGAAGTCATTTGCCGAGCATAATTTTAACATGGCAATACGTTTTTATACGTGGGATGGAGACTGGTTATCAATTGGAAAAAATCAAAAAGAACTACCAAAACCATGGATTGAACTTTTAAAAAATGAACAGTTAAAAATTGTAAGAAGACCTAGCGGAGGAAAAGCTGTTCTTCATAGCGGAGGACTAACTTATGCTCTTATCTGGAAATATCCACCCAGGAATAAAAAAGAATCATATTTAAAGACAACTCAATGGCTAAAAGATGGTTTAAAAAAAGCTGGAGTGGATCTGTTTTTCGGGACTGAACCCGTGAATATATCTAATACTAATTGTTTTTCAACTTCAACATTGGCTGACTTAGTTGATAAAGATAAAAACAAGCATATTGGAAGTGCTCAGTACTGGAAAAAGGGACACCTGCTTCAGCATGGAGAGATCTTAATGGAACCGTCAAAAAAATTATGGAAAAAAATTTTCAATGCAGATCCACCAAAGATAAAAAATGAAATCAAAGAAAAAGATAAAATTATAAATTTCCTAAAAGAATCATTAGGGAAAACATGGCCCAATCTGAAGTTAGCTAATTATACATTAAATAAAAAAGATAAAGAGATAATAAAACGTTTAGAAATAGATGAATTCAGAAAAATAAAAAATAATTAATGATACTCTTCTAAATCACTCGAAACCATTGATTTTGCAATATTAAATAGATTCAATCCTATTGGGTAAATATTCTCTTTTCTCGCAATTTTAATTAATTGATCTGGAAGATTTAATCCTATTTTTTTTAATACTGCTTTCCCTATATCTACTCTATCTAGTGTTCCAAGAGGAAGACCAGAAACTGATAATACAAGAAGCCTTCCATCTTTTGTTTTTTCAATTTTTATTATTGCTTTCCATAATGATTCTTTTTCACTAATTGATGGCAATTCATTTATTGGAAATGAAAACTCATAAAGAAACTTTTTATCCCAGTTTTGTACAGAAATATTCTTCAAGATTTTTTCATTAACATAACCGACCCATCTTCCTTCTCTGCATAGAAGAATCCATTCTTCATTAAAAACATTATCATTATTGAATGAATTATATTTAGATAAAACTTTCACAGGCAAATCATCCTCTAGGACTCTATATGAACGACTACAAACCTGATTAACATATAATTCAGACAATATCTTTTGTATTTGAATAATTTGGCTCTGTGATTTAGATGAAGAAAAAATAAATAGGCCAATAATAGAAAAGCAAATTGCGATATAAATGTTACCTCTAAGTAAACTTAAAATGCCAATAAAAATAGCAAGAAAAGAAATTAATCTTGCAGAGGCTATAGCAACTTTAATCCCTGCTCTTTTACTCCCTGTAAAGTACCAAATTAAAGATTTTAATATTACCCCACCATCAAGAGGAATTATCGGAAGCAAATTAAATGCCCCTATCAAAAGATTGAGACTACCAACCTGTTTAAATAAATTAGACAGTATAAAATTTGATGCTGATAGATTATTACTTAATAAAACCATTAAAAAAGCTAATAAAAGACTAACAAAAGGACCTGAGATTGCAATTTTTAAACTTCCTTTTGAAGTCGGACATTCCTTTTCAAGATTTGCCATACCTCCAAGAAAAAAAAGTGTTATGTTTCTAACTTTTAGACCTTCTCCAATTGCTACAAAAGAATGAGCCAATTCATGCAATAAAACAGATAAAAACAGAAGAGAAGATGTAAAAGCACCAATCACCCATCCATTCCATATGGATGCTTGACCATCCAAAAGCGTCTCGAACTGATCTTTGGCTGACAAAGTAAAATATAAGAAAACCAAAAACCAACTTGGATGGATCCTCAAAGGGATACCTCTGATTTTCATAACTTCCCAACTACCCAAACTTAAATTCCTCCAAACTCTCAATAAAATCTATTTCAATCAATCCTAATAAAAGTTTTGGCAATGATCAGAAAATCTACTTCTAAAAGGGCAACAGCAATAAAAATTTGTGGACTAACAATGACTTCGCAAGCAAGATCCATAGCGGAATTCAAAATAAATGCTATTGGAGTGATTGGCGTTAAAAATTCACCTCGTTTTGTACCAGAAGAAGAATGTATAAAAATTTTTAATGAAGTAGAAAAAGTTTCTTCAAATATTGAGAAAGTATTAGTAATCGCGAATGAAACATTAGACGAGGTCAAATGTATAAACAACAGATCAACCCCACCATCAGTAATCCAATTACATGGGAATGAATCAGTTAATTATTGTCGAAAATTAAAGAAGGAATTTCCAATAATGAAATTATGGAAAGCCTTCAGGTTAAAATCTATTAATGATTTAGAAAATATAAGTCAATACGAGAAGAATATCGATGCTATTCTTTTAGATGCCTGGGATGATAAGTCACTTGGAGGCACTGGTAATAGAGTCCCAATAGAACTATTAATTAATAAAACCTTCAAAGTTCCTTGGATCTTAGCTGGTGGTATATCTGCAGAAATAATTCCTGAAATTTTTTCCGAAATCAGACCTGATGGGATTGATGCCTCTAGTCGACTAGAGATATCCCCAGGCATTAAAGATATTAAGAAAGTTGAATCTCTTATTCGGGAAATAAGAGAACAAGATTAATCAAGGATGTTAATTTAATATCTCTAAGATTAAAATGCTCCTGCAGAAGGCATAAGAGTTACATCCTCGATGATTTGATTAATTGGTTGACTAGCAAGATGTAAAAGTTCAAATGCAACTTGATCAACTGAAAGCATCGAATCTCTATCAAATTGCATACCAACGGAATCGGAATCCCAAAGAGTTGAATTTACTGATCCAAGAGTAAGTGTGCATGCTCGTATGAAATTCTTACGTTCTTCTTCTGCTAAGCATTTGGTAAAACTTGCCAAAGCTGCTTTGGAAACACAATAGGCTCCCCATTGTGGAAAAACATTGCGAGAAGCATGACTACTAACGTTGATAACTAATCCTCCTTTTTTTCTCATTAACGGCACCACATCAGAGCAGACCTGAAAGATACTGGTGAGATTCATTTGCATGATCCATTCCCATTTTTCAAGTGGCATGGATAAAAGATCTCCAGTCCAAGCAACTCCAGCATTATTTATTAGCACTGAGGGAATTAAACCATTATTCATTAATTCAACTACTCCCTTGGATATATTTTTGGGATGACTAAGATCAATAGATTTGTAGAAGACCTTAACTTTTTTATTATCTATTTCTTCTACAAGTCTTTCTAGTTGATCTTCAGACCTGGCTAGAAGCAATAAATCCCATCCAGAATTGGCAAAAGCTTTAGCAGTTGCTCTCCCAATTCCTCTAGAAGCGCCCGTAATTAATACTGTTGACAAGAAAGTTAGAAGCAAACATTAAAACTTTAAACTGAAATTTCACTTTCGATAGACTGAGATTCCAAATATTTTCCCATTTTTCTAAATTTGGAATATCTGTTGTCTCTCAATTCATCACGCGATAAAGCCAATAATTCGGATAGATGCTTCTCAAGGGCATTTTTCAAAGTATCCCCAGCCTGAAGCGGCGCCCAATTATTCCCACCAGAAGGCTCTTTTAGTACCTCGTCAACAATTCCTAACTTCATAAGATCAGGTCCAGTAATTTTTAATGATGATGCTGCTTCCGGAGCCTTCCCAGCATCTCTCCATAAAATCGAAGCACACGCTTCGGGGCTTGCAACTGTATAGACACTATGCTCAAACATGAGCAGCCTGTCTGCGACACCTATACCCAGCGCACCACCAGAGCCTCCTTCTCCAATTACAGTCGCAATTATGGGGACTTTCAGTCTAAACATTTCACGTAAATTCACTGCGATGGCTTCCCCCTGGCCTTGCTCTTCTGCTATGAGCCCTGCATAAGCTCCAGGAGTATCTATAAAAGAAATTATTGGCAAACCAAATCGATCAGCATGATCCATTAGCCTCAAAGCCTTTCTATATCCTCCTGGCTTTGCCATGCCAAAGTTTCTTGCAACATTCTCTTTTGTGTCTCTACCTTTTTGTTGTCCAATTAGAAGGACAGATTTTTCACCTATTCGAGCTAAACCTCCTATAAGAGCTTGATCATCAGTTCCGTTCCTGTCTCCGTGTAATTCGACCCAATCATCACAAAACATCTGAATGTAATCAAGCGTGCTTGGCCTTTGAGGGTGTCTAGCTACTTGAATCTTTTGAGCAGGTGTAAGTGCATTAAATATTTCTTCTCGCCTTCTTGCTGCAAGTGTCTCTAATTGCAGAAGTTGCTGACTTACATCAACCTCTGAATCTCTTGCTAATTCTCTGATTTGATCAATCTGATTCTCTAATTCAACAAGAGGTTTTTCAAACTCGAGGAGAAAACGTCTAGCCATAAAAAAAAGTAACCAAATGTTCAGACGGTTAATGTCTGAATATTTGATTTCAAACCAACAGCAGAAAAACCATGCCTTTCAGAAGCCTTGCCAATAAAATCCATCTTTTCCAACGTAATGTTATTCCTCCCCCAACTGAAATTTGTATGACAATTCTCGAATTCAAGAAGCATTGCCTCAGCAAAACAGGCAAACATCTCTCTTTTAGGATTTTCCATCTCAGCTAATTCCATCATGCTCCAACCAATATCTTTGAAAAATTGAACTATTCCGCCTTTTAAGACATGTATACCAGGTCCTGAAAACTTCTCACCTAAATTCTTAGGATATCCACCATCAATCATTAAACAGGGCCTTTTAATTTTAGATGGATCAATTTCTAAGGTTTTAGGCATGCTTGCAACCCAAATCACAATATCTGCTTCAGGTAAAGCCTCATCAAGACTAAGAATCCTCCCTCCTCCAAGTTGAGACTGGAGTTCAGATAAAGGCTTTTGCTGTCTAGCTACTAATAGAAGCTCAGAAACACCAGTTCGATTAGTAAGCCACCTACAAACAGCGCTGCCAATGTCACCCGTAGCCCCAACGACAGCTACTTTTGATTTGTTCAAATCAATTCCTATTCGAGGAGCATTTTGCTCTAACTGCCTACAAATAACCCAAGCTGTATGAGTATTACCAGTGGTAAATCTTTGCCAATCAAGAGTGGTATTTCTAACTTGTTGATTTTGAAGCAAATTAAAATTCTCAAAAATTATTGATGTAAATCCACCTAGAGCGGTGATGCTGATACCTTTTTTCTGAGCTAACTCCATTGCATTCAAAACTTTTCTTCTCGCAGTTTTGAAGCGACTTAGCATCTCAGGAACAAAGCATGAGTCTATATAAGCTCCCTCGATAGTCTTTCCTATTGCACTTACAACCTTTACGTGCTCAACCAATTGAGGGGGTGCAGTACACCATACGTCTAAATCCCCTTCAGCAATATGGTCATAGCCAAGACCTAATGCCTTTCGTTTGGCATCTTCAAAACTTGTTGAATGTCCAATTAGCCCAAACATTTGGCACCAAGCAAGATCAAAATTGAAACTAAATATTTATCCAAGTTTGAAGGTTAGACCACCACGGTCACAAAAAAGAGAATTCCTCAAGAACTTTAAGTTCTTGAGGAATAGCTAATGATAAAAAAGATGTAAATTTAAACTCCTTAGATCACTGCTGCAAGAGCCATTCTTGCAATTTCTCTATTATCCAGACCTATTTCCATAAGGGAATCTTGATAAGCAATCATAAATTCCTCCATTAATTCTTCCTTATCCATATGAAGAACTTCAGCGTCATTTGAAACTTCATCAAGCATAGATTTTATAAGAGGTAAATTTTCTTTATTAGCCTTCATAAGATTTTTCTTAACTGTCTCAAGATTGGCCTTAAGCCATTCTTGGCCATAATTCAAGTGCAAGTATTCATCTTGAACAACACCCTCTGTAATTCTTTTTGCGAATGGATCAGCAACACGTATGTAAACATGATAAGCAGATATTGCAAAAGATTCAATCAAAATGCATTGAATTAGTAGACAGGTAGTTGTATCTCCAACTTTAAAAGCCTCTAAAAAATTATTATGGAGTTTTGAGAAAAAGGTCTTCGCGAAGGGCATATCTGGCTTTACGGCAAGATTTCTCCCACAAGCACAAAAGCCATTCATATGCTTTTTCTCCATCTTCCCTAGCCTCACAAGCTCATCTGCATGCTCAGGAATCAACTTAGCTAGATCAAGAAAATTTGAATAAGCCTCTTGCTCACCCTCAATCACAACTGCATTGATTCTGCTGTAAGCATCTTTATAAGACTCTGAGGTGAAGTCTGGAAGAGAGTCAGTAATTAACTCTTCTTTTTCTAAAGCTAAATTTGTGGATGCAAGAGCTTGCATAGATCTATTAGAAATTTGTCAATCTGAGTGATCTTACAGAATTAAATGCAAAACGGTAGTTCAGTTACCACTTCTTAACTGCTAGAAACAGATTTTACTGACATGGTTGGCGGCCAATCACTGTCCAAAAGGCTTGCAAACATTGACTTCCAATGATCTATTAGTGCATTTTCCAAAGCGGCACCTAGTTTAGGATTTGAAGCGCTTGCATCACCAATAATTCCAGAAGAGCTTAAATCTTTTGTAAGCCATGCACATGGAGAGGCTCCTTCAAGGCTCCATCCTTTTGGAGTAGGAATAATGCCTTCACTAGAGATATCTTTATCTAAATAAGAATCGTTTCGAACCAAATCTTGAGCCATATGCAACATAAGACTTGTTTCCGCTAATGCCGCATGAAGTCCTTCCTCTACCTCCTTTTCAGGTAAAAGTTGATCTAATCCTTGGACACCACTCCATAGAAAACAAGGTAAAACAGCTAGTGAGGGACATTGTATTCTCAGTTGCCTTGAAACCGCTTGAAGCAGACCAATTTGCCCACCATGAGCGTTAAAAAAAACTAATCTATTAAATCCCATAGAGGCTATTTGCTGGCCAACATCAGTGACCATTGAGAGCAAAACATCAGCTGATAAGGACAAAGTTCCTGGAAAAGCCTGATGTTCAGGAGAAAAACCAATTGATTGAGATGGCATCATCCATATCGGCATATTTTCTGGCAACCTTTCAAGAGTCTTAATTAAAATATTTTTAGCAAAAAAAGTATCAGTAATTAAAGGTAAATGCGGTCCATGCTGTTCACATGCACCAAAAGGCCAAACCAATGTAGATCCTTTCTCTGAAGCGGCTTTAGAGGCCTCAGGCCAGGTCAAATGCTCAAATTGACGAGTTTGAAAAATGATAGAAATCTCCTAATAATTAAAAAACAACTTACCCTTGACTGTAAGAATGTTTCACTTATTACCAAGGGTATTATGGCCGGGTCAGATCCTCAGCCTAAAAAAGCAACTCCCCCAAAGCCGGCACTAAATGCACCACGCAAGCCATTGCAGGTTATGCATATCAGTCGAAAAACTGAGGAAGAAATAATCAAGGAAGTATCATCTGAGAAAGAATTCTCTGATCAAGCTAAAGATAAAAGATTAGATGAAAAAGTTCTAGCTGAAAAAGGAATTTCTAAATTAAAGAAAGCACCTGAACAGCAAAGATCGACCCAGGATAACTCTAGCAATAGTTTAAAGACGCCTACAATGGAAGATCTTCTGAGATCTGAAAATAATTCTGACCATAAAAAAAATATTGAAGCTTTTGATGATGAAAATATTTTTGAACAAAAAAGCAGAACAGTTGATGAATTTGATTTTGATGAAGACGAATTCTTAGCGGCCTTAGAAGAAAATCAACCAATCGGTACAACTGGTGAAATTGCAAAAGGTTCAGTTATTGCAGTTGAAAGTGATGGTATTTACGTAGATATAGGTGGGAAAGCTCCAGGGTTCATGCCGAAAAATGAATGTGGTCTAGGAGTAATTACAAGTTTAAAAGAGCGTTTCCCAAAAGGATTACAAGTCGAAGTTCTTGTTACTAGAGAACAAAATGCAGATGGGATGGTAACAATAAGTTGTAGGGCGTTAGAACTGAGAAAAAGCTGGGACAAAGTTCAAAATCTTGCAAAAGAAGGAAAAGTTATTCGAGTTAAAATAAATGGTTTTAACCGTGGGGGTGTTACTTGCGACTTCGAAGGTTTAAGAGGTTTTATTCCTAGATCTCAACTTGAAGATGGAGAAAATCACCAATCTCTTGTTTCAAAGACAATTAATACCGCTTTTTTAGAGGTAAATCCAGAGAGACGAAAACTAGTTCTCTCCGAAAAGAAAGCTGCAATTGCTTCAAGATTTTCAGAATTAGAAATTGGACAATTAATCGAGGGTGAGATCTTAACAATAAAACCTTATGGTTTTTTTGTTGATTTAAAGGGTGTCAGTGGCTTGTTGCATCATTCAATGGTAACCAACGGAAGCATGAGAAGCCTTAGAGAAGTTTTTCAACCAGGCGAACCCATCAAGGCTTTAATAACCGATTTAGATCCTTCCCGAGGACGAATTGGATTAAATACAGCTCTTCTAGAAGGTCCTCCAGGAGAACTTATTACTGATAAAGCAAAAGTTATGGAAGAGGCTGATGAACGAGCAATTAAAGCGCGAAATAGTTTGAATAAAGAAAAAGTTGATCCTCCAAAGGAAGATAAAAACATCAACTTATCCTCATAACTTTACATTGAAGAAAAAAAATTGTGATTGCTTCAAAAAAATCTGATTTAAAAAAAACAGACTGGGAAATAGACTTTTATTCCCGCCCTATAATTGATGAAAATGGAAAAAAAAGATGGGAATTATTAATTACATCTACAAATAATTTTAAAGATACAAAAACATTTAAATGGGAAAAAATATGTCCAGCATCAAATGTTAATTCTATTTGGCTAAAAGATGCATTAGACGAAGCTATTGATGAAGCTTATTCACAAGGTTGGGATAAACCTTCCGTCATTCGTTGCTGGCGATCCTCTATGAAAACAATGATAAAACGTGCAGCAGAACAAATAGGAATTGAACTTATTTCTAGTAGAAGGACATATTCATTACTGGAATGGATCATTGATAGAGAAAGGTGTTTTTATCCGCAGCAAAAAGGATATACCGGCGTCAATCTTGCTCCTCCTTCAAACCCAATCACAAATCAAGCCATCCCCCTACCAGAGGAAGTAAGAGGTGACTCCTGGAGCTTTGCTTCCCTATCTCTAAATACACTTAGAGAAGCTGATGAATGGGAAATAGAATTTTCCAATTTAATTCCCATAAAAGATTCAATTAATCAAGATATTTCTATTCCAGGTATTAGGCTTTTTAGTCCAAAAAGATCCTTAGCACTTGCGGCCTGGCTCGGGGGACTTGAACCAGCAAAACTTTTAATAGAAGGAACCCAAATAATTTTAGAAGCAGGGCAATCTGATAGATGGTTGGTAACTGATGTCGATGAAGAAGCAAAAAAAGCTATTGAAAATAATTTTCTAAATACAAAAATAGATGCAGATGGACTTCAATTTATTTCAGTTCAAAAAAGTCCTGAAGAAAATTCTTTAGATGGGTTTTGGATGCTTAAGGATGTTGGAGAGATTTAACAATTTTCTCTAACAAAAAATAATCTAAATAGAATTTGCACATATTCAAATCCAAAACTATTGAATTCTTAAAGTAGACACAAAACTAATTTAATACAATGGAGTTGAATTTATTCATAATTTTAGCCAAATAGTATTTGCTAATTAATTTAGCATTTATTTGTTGCTAAGCCTTCATTTATATATTGCTCACTTATGTCAATATTACTATCAAAAGGAATAACTTTAGCGACAAGGACACCATTGACAGACCCTTTAGGTTTTAAATTTACTTTTGTATGTCTTGGCAGTTGCTCTTTGAGCCACTTAACAGCTTTCACTTCTAAATCAGTACTGATTTCTGTACATGCTAATTTCACAGTATAGGTACGATTATGATCTCCAATCAATAAAACAGACGAACTAGTCACTTGCAAAATTTGAGCTGCATCAACTTCCGAATAAAAACAACAAAAAGAAATTATTAATATTAAAATATTTGTAAGATATTTATTCATAAAAAGTTTTTAAAATTATTTCTTAAGCTCAGGTATACCAACCATTTGAGCATTACTTTTCCCTGGTGGCACCATGGGGTAACAATTTTCACCTTTTCTTACATTTACATTAACAAGAACTGGTCCTTCATTCGACAATGCTTTCTGAAGTTCAGGGATTAGATTGTCTCTTTCTGAAATTACAATGCCCTCAATCCCAAAAGCCTTAGATAGAGAAATAAAGTCAGGTTCCCCAACAGACATGTTAGATGCCGAATATCGTTCATCATAAAAACTTTCTTGCCATTGCCTAACCATCCCTTGCCAATGATTGTTGATGATTATTACTTTTAAATTCAACTTGTATTGAGCAATAGTTCCAAGCTCCTGAATGTTCATGAGGATACTTGCATCACCGGCGATACAAATTACTTGCTCCTTAGGTAAAGCAACTTTAACTCCCATTGCAGCGGGCATTCCAAAACCCATTGTTCCAAGTCCAGCACTGCTAATCCATTGTCTTGGTCCATTCAACAAATATTGAGCTGCCCACATCTGATGTTGTCCAACATCAGTTGTAATGTAAGCATCTTCGGCCAAATCTCTTAACGCAATTAATACTTCCTGTGGATAAATTTCTCCTTCTTTAGGAGGAATTATCAATGGAAAATCACTTTTCCACTTTTTAATTTTGTTAAGCCAGTTAGAAGTTCTTGGATTTGTTTTCCGTTGATTACTGAGATCTAATAACTTAACAAGGCTAATCCCAACATCACCTAATACGGAAACTTCAACTAATCTATTTTTATTTATTTCAGCAGGATCAATCTCAAAATGAATTACTTTTGCTTTAGGAGCGAAAGTATCTAATTTACCTGTAACTCTGTCATCAAATCTTGCTCCAATTGCAATCAACAAATCACATTCAGTCACAGCAAAGTTGGCATAAGCTGTTCCATGCATACCAAGCATCCCAACTGATAAAGGCTCACGTTCATCAAACGCGCCTTTTCCCATCAAAGTTGTTGTTACGGGTATTTGATATCTATTAGCAATCGCCGCCAGAGTCTCATGTGCCCCAGAAGAAATAACACCCCCGCCAACGTAAAGTAGTGGTTTCTCAGCATTTTCAATTAAATCTAAGGCTGCACTTATGGCTTTATGTTCTGGCGCAAATGGTAGTTCAAAACCTGGTGGCTTTATTGAACCAGGCTCGACAGGAAGATATTGAAACATCTCTTGTCCAACATCTTTTGGTATGTCAATCAAAACAGGTCCAGGTCTACCCGATGAGGCAATAAGAAAAGCTTGAGCTACAACTTTGGCAATTTCAGATGGATCTCTTACGACCCATGAATGTTTAACAATTGGAAGTGTTATCCCAAAAATATCTGTTTCTTGAAAAGCATCAGTACCAATAGCTGGTCTAGGGACTTGTCCAGTTATGACGACAAGAGGTACAGAATCCATCTGAGCAGTGGCTATTCCTGTGACTAGATTTGTAGCTCCAGGTCCTGATGTACCAAAACAAACACCTACTTTTCCAGTCGCTCTAGCAAAACCATCTGCGGCATGAGTTCCACCTTGCTCATGTCGAACAAGAATATGTTTTAACCACCCCTCTTGCTCTGCTTTAAAAACCGCATCATATATTGGGAGAATTGCTCCTCCTGGATAACCAAAAATAGTATCTACGCCATGCCTACGAAGAGAATCCATCAAGGCATCAGCTCCTGATATCTCATTTTTAGTTTGTGTTCCTGAATCTCCTATTTGATTAGGCGAAGAAGTCAGGGTCACGGCAGAAGAAATTCTTAACTAACAATAAATCTTAGTATGCATAATTTCAATTAAACTAAATTAATCAAAGATTTAATTAAATCCTCTAAGTTTTAGTAGCAGGCTGAATATCAAATTAACCAACACTAATAATTATTTACAGCAAACCTATTTTGTGTAAAGGTCCACCCCCAATTATTAATTCCATAAAAAAACAAAGAAAAACAATCATTGCAACTCTTCCATTCCAGACTTCAGAGCTGTTATTCCAACCCCATTGCCATTTCTCTTGAGGATAAAGTTTTACTCTTTCTGGCAATTTTGATGCTTCCTCCAAACTAACCCCCTCGCCGTTCAAGCAAGAAGAAACTAGATCGGCCAATCCTTCAATAAACAACGGATAGGTATCAAGAGCTGGAACTCTTTTAAAATTAACAATTCCATTTTTCTGAGCAATTTCTTTGTACTCAATATCAATCTCTTGGAGAGTTTCAATATGCTCACTCACAAAACTTATTGGGACCACGACAAGTTCCTTAACGCCGGATTTTCCTAGTTTTTCTAATACTTCTTCGGTATATGGTTTTAACCACTCTTCTGGCCCCACTCTGCTTTGATAAGCAAGTGAAAATGAATTGCTAAAACCAAGAGAATTTTCAAGCTGGTCAATAATCAAAAGCGAACAGTTCTCTATTTGATCTTGATAAGGATCACCGGCTTCTTCTACATAGCTTTTAGGAACACCATGTGCAGTAAAAAAAACGTGAGCCTCTTGGGGTAAATCACAAGCTATGATTTGTTTCTTTATTAATTCAGCTATTGAAGAAACATAGGCTGGATGATCAAACCAACTACGAATACAACGAATTGATAATTCTGCAAACTCAGAGTCACCATCTTTTAACCTTTTCAATTCTCTAAAACTGGATCCACTTGTACTTATTGAAAAATGGGGATAAAGCGGTAAAACAACAACTTCGCTAACACCGTCAGCCTTCATATCCGCTACGGCTGACTCAGTGAATGGATGCCAATACCTCATTGCAACATATGTTGTAGCGTCTATTCCTATATTTCTCAGATAACTCTGGAGTTCTCTTGCCTGTTGCTCGGTAATACGGCGTAAAGGTGATCCGCCTCCAATCGATCTATAAGCCTCTTGTGATTTATTACTTCTCAATAAGCTTATAAGCCAAGCCAGTGGTTTTTGAAAAGCACGCACTGGTAAACGAATTATCTCTGGATCAGAAAATAAATTATACAAAAATGGTCCCACGTCCTTAATCCTCTCAGGACCTCCGAGATTTAATAAGAGGACACCAACCCGAGCCATTTTAGAAAAAACTCCTTATAAAAGGTTATACAAACCTTTCTCAAAGTAAAGCTAGCTAAATTTACAGGATCATGGACGAGAATCAAAAGTTACTAGATATCAACCAAGACCTTGAATCAAAGGGAATCAATCTAAGAATTGAGAAAAGGGGTAAAGTTCTAAATATTCGCGGTTCTTTGCCAGATAAGAAATCTCATAATCTTTCTAAAATTCAAAGAATAAGTCTTAAACTTCCACACAATATTGAAGGTCTAGAAGAGGCAAGAAAAGCTATAGAATTAATTGATTTTCAACTTAAAAAAAATCAATTCCGGTGGTCTAATTGGATTAAAGGGAAAGCCATCTCATCAACAAATACCAATAAAACAGTAATAAGCAATGAAATAGAAAGTTTTAAAAGACAATTTTTTTCTGATACATCAAGGAGCAAATCACCAGCTGGAAGGATTAGCACTTGGCAATCTGCTTACAAACCATATTTGAACAGATTAATAAAAATAAGTCATAAATCTACTCTTAAATTAAACGAGGAGCTTTTAGTAAAAATCCTTTTAAGTTACAAAGAAAATTCAAGGAGCAGACAACAATGTGGAATTGCTTTAAGTTCTTTAGCTAAACACCTTAAATTGGAGCTTCCTGAGAGCTGGAAACAACTTCAAAGTGGTTATGGAATACACGAATCAAATTTCAGAGAATTACCTAGTGATGAAAAAATTATTAATAGCTTTAAATTAATACCAAATCCAAAATGGAGATTTGTTTTTGGGTTAATGGCAACCTATGGTCTTAGAAATCATGAAGTCTTTTTTTGTGACTTATCTTGTTTAAAAAAAGGTGGGGATAAAATACTACGAGTTTTCCCAAATACAAAAACAGGAGAACATCAAGTTTGGCCCTTTCATCCTGAATGGGTTGGTTTATTTGCCCTAGACAACATAACTGATACTTCTGATTTACTCCCAGATATCAAAACAGATCTAAAAGAGACAACTCTTCAACATATAGGAAGAAGAGTATCTGAACAATTTAGAAGATATAAAATATCTTTTACCCCCTATGATTTAAGACATGCATGGGCAGTCAGGACAATCTTAATAGGCCTACCAAATACTGTAGCTGCAAAAATGATGGGACACTCAGTGTCAATACATACAAAAACCTATCATCATTGGATAACAAGAAGAGATCAGCAAATTGCTGTTGATAGTGCTCTATCTAGAGTCAACTATTAGCAAGAAGAATAATTAATATTTATAGCTATATCATTTCTATAAATTTTTCTTTTATAAACTTATATAATTTAAGATAAGGAAATGAAAGATAAAATCTCTAAAGAAGATTCAAGACTTAATAAACTAGATAAGAGTGCAGAGCAAATAGGAATGGGTGGTAATTTAATATCAAATATTAACGAAGAAAAATATCGAGAAAGGATGAAAAAAAGGAAAGAAGTTCAAACACAAAGATTAAAAGAAAGAAATAAAGAAAAAGGTCTTATAATAATTAATACTGGACAAGGCAAAGGTAAAACCACAGCAGCTCTTGGGATGGGATTAAGAACTATTGGTCATAACCACAAAGTTGCAATAATACAATTTATAAAAGGTGGTTGGGAACCAGGTGAGTCATTAGCTTTGAAAATATTTGGGGAAAAATTGGAGTTTCATGCATGTGGTGAAGGGTTTACATGGGAAACACAAGATAGAAATAAAGATATAAATTTAGTTAAGTCAAGCTGGAAAAAGGCGGTCTCTTATATTAAAGACCCAAATTATAAACTTATAATTTTAGACGAGATCATTGTTGCAATAAAACTTGGATATATAGATGAAGATGAAATTATAAAGGGCATAAATTTGCGCCCAGAGCTTACACATGTAGTCTTGACCGGAAGAGGAGCTTCAG
Source organism: Prochlorococcus marinus str. MIT 1013 (assembly GCF_027359395.1). Taxonomy (NCBI): domain Bacteria; kingdom Bacillati; phylum Cyanobacteriota; class Cyanophyceae; order Synechococcales; family Prochlorococcaceae; genus Prochlorococcus; species Prochlorococcus marinus. The sequence continues at coordinate 2,009,885 of NZ_CP114778.1, read as the reverse complement.
AAAAATTAATCGATTCAGCTGATCTTGTGACAGAAATGAAATTAATCCACCATCCCTTTAGAGAGCAGGGAGTAAAAGCACAAGAAGGGATTGAATATTAATCTATAACCTTGAAAATATTTCCATCTCAAGGGATCCAATACAGATATAAAGACGTTCTCCCAGGACTTGCTACTGTCAATTTGTTATGAATTTTTAATGAAATACTCTAGAGCACTTATAAAACTCAGTGGTGAAGCTCTTATGGGAGAAAAACCTTATGGAATTGATCCTGAAATTGTCCAATCTATTGCCAATGATGTTTCAAAAGTGGTTGAAAATGGCACGCAAATAGCAATTGTTGTTGGCGGTGGAAATATTTTTAGAGGTCTAAAAGGATCCGCCGCTGGAATGGATAGAGCTACAGCTGACTATGTCGGAATGCTTGCAACCGTAATGAATGCAATCACACTTCAAGATGGATTAGAAAGAGCTGGAGTACCCACAAGAGTTCAATCTGCCATTGATATGCAACAGATTGCAGAACCATACATAAGAAGAAGAGCAATAAGACATCTTGAGAAAGGGAGGGTAGTAGTTTTTGGAGGTGGATGCGGCAATCCATTTTTTACAACTGATACCACTGCGGCTCTTAGGGCCGCTGAAATTAACGCAGAAGTTGTTTTCAAAGCTACAAAAGTTGATGGAGTTTATGATCGAGATCCAAAAAAATTCTCTAATGCTGTCAAATATGAAAATCTTACCTTTCAAGATGTATTAGCCAACGAAATTGGAGTAATGGATAGCACTGCTATTGCTCTTTGCAAAGATAATAAAATACCAATAGTAGTTTTCAATATTTTCCAGCCTGGGAATATATCAAAGGCTATTTCTGGAGAACCAATTGGATCTAGAATATCTAATTCTAGTTAACACTAAATTTTTTGAACCTTTTAAAAAATCAATTCGTAATAACTCTATCTAAATGTCAAATCAAGAACTAAAAACCACAATGAGCAAATCTGTAGAAGCAGCTCAAAGGAATTTCAATACCATCAGGACCGGAAGAGCAAACACCTCTTTATTAGACAGAATATCAGTTGAATACTACGGGTCTGAAACTCCACTAAAGTCACTTGCAACCATCACAACTCCTGACTCTCAAACGATAGCAATTCAACCCTTTGACCTGAGCTCATTAGCTTCCATCGAAAAAGCGATTGCAACAAGTGATCTAGGTTTTACTCCAAACAATGATGGCAAAATAATTCGTATCAATGTTCCACCTTTAACTGAAGAGCGTAGAAAAGAATTTTGCAAACTTGCATCTAAATATGCAGAAGAAGGAAAAGTTGCCCTAAGAAATATACGCCGTGATGCAATAGAGAGAGTCAAAAAATCCGAAAAGGATGGTGATCTCTCCGAAGATCAAAGCAGAGATGAACAGGAAACAATTCAGAAAGAGACGGATAATTTTATTAAAGATATTGAAAAAAAACTATCAGAAAAAGAAGCTGAAATTTTAAAAGTTTGACCATTTTAGATGTTGCCATAATTGGAGGAGGAGCATCAGGAACTACTACCGCATTTCATCTGGCTAGTAAAAGTAAAAATGTATGTATTCTTGAAAAAAACATTCCCTCTCAAGAAAGAATCTGCGGTGGTGGGATGTCTGCTGCAGTGCAAAATTGGTTTCCTTTTGAACTTCTACCAATAGTTGATGAAGTAATAACATCTGTAGAGTTTAGTTGGTGCAATACCGACAAAGTGGTCGCTGAGCTTTCTGGGTCTTCTCCTTTTTGGATAGTCAAACGTGAAAAGCTTGATTCATTCCTATTAGATCAAGCACTAAATTCTGGTTGTAATTTATTGACTACTTTTAATGTAGTCGATGTAAAAAAAAGATCTAATATATGGCAAATTACCGCTCTTGATGGGAGACAAGTAGAAGCAAAAGCAGTTGTTATTGCTGATGGATCTCAATCACCATGGCCTAAATTTTTTGGTTTAGGACCAAATCAACAAAAATTTGCATCGACTTTCTCAGGAAGAATTAAAAGGAAGGGAAGTTTAAGGAGTGAAACGGCTAGATTCGAATTTGGCTTGGTAAAGAATGGTTTTGCATGGGCCTTTCCATTAAACAATGAAGTAAATATTGGGATAGGAACTTTTCTAGATAATAAAAATTCAATGCCAGTTAATGAAATACTTAAATCCTTTCTTCCTGATTTAGGTTTTGATCCTTCTGAAGTAATTGGTCATGAAAAAAAATTAAAAGTATGGAATGGCCACTGTAAATTAAACAGAGAAGGAATTCTTTTAGTTGGAGATGCCGCCTCATTATCTGATCCCTTTTTAGCAGAAGGATTAAGGCCCGCTTTAATGAGTGGATTTGAAGCTGCAAAAAACCTTAGTTATTGGCTGGATGGAGAAGTCAATTGTTTAGATGCATATACAAAAACAATACAAAGAAATTGGGGGAATTCGATGGCTTGGGGTAAAAGAATTTCTCAAGTTTTTTATCGTTTCCCTAAAGTTGGATACCAATTAGGCGTAAAAAGACCTACTGCCCCGAAAAGAATTGCACAAATCCTCTCAGGTGAGATGAGTTATGAAGACATCGCAAAAAGAGTAATCAAGAGATTACTCTTTCAAAATTCAAGCTCAAAGAGTTAGGGCAAGACCTCCTTCAATCAACTCTAGTCTTTCGTTCAGTTGATTTTCTAATTTATCAATTGCTTTACTAAAACCGCTAATTCCTTCATCAAGTTTTTCCGTAGCCATTTTATCTCCAGCCATCATTAGTTCAAAAGATGTCTGATCTAAATGAATTGTCTCTTCAATAACTAAAGGTTTTTGTGCATTTAACTTTATTGGCAAGTCCGAATATGTTTCATTAAGTTGCTGAAGTAATTTAGGAGAAATCGTTAATAAATCACATCCTGCAAGCTCGGTTATTTCATCTATATTTCTAAAACTTGCTCCCATGACCTCTGTTTTATAACCATTTGACTTGAAGTAATTAAATATTTTAGTAACAGAAACGACCCCAGGATCTTCAGTCGCTGGATAAGAATCTCTTCCTGTAGCAGATTTATACCAATCTAAAATCCTTCCAACAAAAGGTGAAATAAGCGTTACACCTGCCTCAGCACAAGCAACTGCTTGATAAAAATTAAACAATAAAGTTAGGTTGCAATGAATATTCTCTTTTTCTAATACCTCAGCGGCTTTTATCCCCTCCCAAGTAGAAGCGATTTTTATTAAAACCCGATCATTAGAAATTCCATCCTGATTATATTTAGCAATTATTTTCCTTGCTTTTGCAACAGTGGCATCAGTATCAAAACTTAGTCTTGCGTCAACCTCTGTTGAAACACGGCCTGGAATTAATTTCAAAATCTCTTTACCGAAGACAACACAAAGTTCATCCATAGCTTCCTTTACAACATTAGTATTGGAGGCACTGGCTCCTAACATTTCTCTTGAAGTAGTAAGTGCTTGGTCAATCAAACTTTGATAAGCAGGTATTTGTGCGGCCGCCAGAATTAAAGAAGGATTTGTTGTAGCGTCTCTGGGATGAAATTTTTTGATCGCTTCAAGATCACCAGTATCAGCAACTACCACAGTCATTGTAGATAACTGATTAAGAAGGGATTCCATAATTAAAAACTTCTTTCATATGTAATAGACTAGCTATATTTTTTATATATTTCACCCTTTCATCAGTACTTTCGGGAAAATTTAGCCATCTCTTAGCTTTTGATAGCTAAATGTTCTTTTTTAGAAATACTTGGAGGGATTTTTTCTATCACAAGCAAAGTCTCAATAATTTTTTTTGCCACAGGGAGAGCTACAGTTGATCCATAGGCATTTGGTCTTTGAGGCTCATCAATAACTGCTAAAACGACATAGCGGGGATCATCGATAGGAAGACTTGCAACAAAACTGCAAATTTTAGAATTATAGTTAAAGCCATCTTGCGATTTTTGTGCCGTCCCTGTTTTCCCGCCAATTCGATAGCCAGGAACATTTACCTCAATACCACTTTCATCGTAAAAGGACACAACTGTTTCCATCCATCCAAGAACAGTATTTGTAACCTCAGGAGATAAAACTTGCTTAGATTCTGAAGGAGTATTGAAATACGACTCATAATCACCTTTCAGGCCTTTTGTGATGTGAGGGGTCACAAGTCTGCCACCATTTGCAATCAAAGCATGCAATTGAGCTAGTTTAAGCGGAGTAATAGAAAAGCCTTGACCAAAAGAGGCTACCGCAGGTTCTATCGGTTGATTTACAAAAGTCTGCTTTGATTTTATTTGCCCAGAAACTGCTCCTGGCAGATCAGTTTCTGGGATTTCATCTATGCCTAAGCGCCTTAACCATTGCCAATAATTACTCGCATTCAATTTATTCATAATTTTAACCATTCCTACATTGCTTGAGACTTGTAATACCTCAGGGAAAGTCAATATCCCGTTAGGCTTTCGATCCCAATTCGAGAGAGGCCATCCTCCTACTGTCACTAAACCATCATCATTCACTTCTCCATTAGGGGTTATAACCCCTTCCTCCAATGCCAATGCCAAGTTAATTGGCTTAAAGGTAGAACCAGGTTCAAATAATTCTTGCACTGACCACTCTTTAAAGAGAGATGGAGAATAATCCCAATATTTATTAGGGTCATAAGTTGGTGTAGAAGCCAATGCCAGAAGTTCTCCTGTATCTATATCCATTACGATTACCACACCTTTTTTTGCATTCCACTTCTTTACTTGGTTACTTATTTCTTTAACGGCTACTTCTTGAAGCCTTACATCTAAAGTTAGTTGAAGACTTAGTTGATCTTCATCAAAGACACCACGTTGAACACCTACAGGTAAAGGTGTTCCATCTGCTCCTCTTCTGATTAAGCTGGCTTTCTCAAGACGTTTGAGATCTCTATCTAAACTTAATTCTAATCCAGCCTGAGGCCTTCTATCCAGATCCAAAAAACCAACTACATTAGCGAAAAGGGATCCATAAGGATAAAGCCTTTGAGGATACACCTCCAAATCAATACCACTTATTCCAAGTTGCTTAATTTTATTAGCCTTCTCAGGTCTTAATCCCTCTGCCAGTTTTACCCCTGAAGAAAAATTTCCTAATGTGTCTAAAATTTCGTCAACACTTTTAGATAATGGTTTGGAAAGAAGTTTTGCTACCTCGACTGGTTTACGCACTGTCCCCAATGAATCACCAGGGAAATTAAAATATCTGGGATGTGCCCAAACCTTAAAACGTTTCTCATCTATTGCGACAAGCTTTCCATTTCTATCCAAGATAGATCTACGTGTTCCAAGAGGGGTCTTTTGTTCTGTTTGAACTTGACGAGCTAGAGATCTTAATTGATTAGCCTGAAATAATTGCAACCAACCTATTCTAAAAAAAAGGCCTCCAAGTCCAAAGCATAATAGAAGGAAAACAATTCTAAATCTTGACTGCGCTAAAGGCGAAAGAGTTTTCAACTTAAATGACTTTCTCGTCTTTCTAGAATTAATACTTCTCATAAAAAATATTAATAACCTGACTTAATGGGAAAAGAAGATATTCTTTCCAAGAATTTACGTTTAAGTGTCTTATTAACTAACCGACTATTTTCTTCTTGGTTTGGTCTGTCCACATATACCAGATCTTCCGCTTTTGTCGGAACAAATTCTTTATACAACTTTTGATTTTTCAAGAGATAACTTTCAAGTATTGAAGTTGATTCCAATATCCTTCTATTTAAGTCTCTCGTTGTCTCCAGTTTAGTAAAAGACTTAGTCCATAAATATTGTGAGTGTAGAGCTACAGATGACATTATCGCCACTGTTGTGAGTATGCCTAATAATGCACCATTTAAAATGATATGAAGAGCCGCCTGAATTGGAAATTTTCTTTGAAACTGTTTAGATGAAAAAACAGTATTTAGTACCCCATTTGACAACTTCTTTTTTTGAAATTGTCCTACTTTTTTTTTATATAGAGTACGACTAACCAAATCAAAATCTGAAAGCAATTCCAGTCAAACACCTTGATCAAGCAACTGCAAGAGATGGAATGCTGATATTTTATTTATTTAATATCAAGCTACTAATAATAAGCTAATAAAAGTGACACCGTTCCAAAGAGAATGCATTAAAGCACAAGGGAATAACCTGCCTGAACTCAATCTCATTAAACCAAGACCGATACCTAAAACGAATAAGGGAGGTAATTCTCCTACACTTAAATGAGCTAAAGCAAAGATCAAAGCACTTAATAAGACTCCAGAGATTCTGCCAACTTTGGATACCAATACAGGCAGAAGAATGCCTCTGAAAACCAACTCCTCAAAAACTGGAGCCAAAAAAACAGTTGTAATCAAAAGCAAAAACAATGGAATAAATTCATCGCTACTTAAAACAAGTTCCAACAAAGGATTACTACCACCTTGATCGCCGATAATCTCATTCATTAGCCACCCAACAAGCAACACTAAAGGCATAATCATTAACCAACCACTTATTGATTTGAAAATTCCTTCTTTAATTGGTTTGATTTTCCATTGCAACCATCCTCCCTCAACCTCTAAAGGGACAAGACCACTTAATTGATATCGAACAATCAATAGAGGTCCTATGGTCATTGAGCAGTAGCCGATAAACACTCTTAAAGACTCTTTTAGTGGAGAGGATAAATTATCAAATAATAAATCAGTTATTGGTATTATTAGAGCAGGAAAAACAACTTCACCAATAATAACAAAACCACCCGAAACCAGAAGAATCATATCTATTATTGATAAAGGAGGAGCAATAATTTCTGGCCATTTATTATATTTCTTTCTTAAAAAAATCAAAGCATACTTAATCAACAATATACAACCTATCAATGAAGCAAAAAATGGTAATAATTGAGAAGTTAAAAGTCTTGCAGCTACAATTGAATTATATTTTTGATCAATACACTTTTGATCATTAAATCCAAGCCTAGAGCATGAAACTTGATAAAGTAAAGGGTCTAATTTAATCTCATTAAATTCAGGAAATTTATTTAATTTCTTACCTTTTTGTCTATCTAATATATAGCTTCTAATCTTTTCAAAGTTTTTATCCTGAAAATCTTTCTTCAATATTATCTTCTGTTCATTCTCAGACTCTTCAAGAACCGCTAATAATAGTCTTTCTCTATCCTCAATTTCTTCTAAAGAAATCTTATTAAGAGTTTGATAAAGCTTTTTTTGAGGTTCTGAACCTAAAAACACATCTTGTATTCTTTCAGGTAAGGATGATGAAGCTGACACTGCCATCTCAGTTTGCATCAATGAAATTTTTGGAGCAACTGAGGGGCGATCAAAGCTTTCTTGCAAACCTTGTCGCCAAATTAAAAAAGTTACAATCAATGAAAATAGAGCCACAGCCCATTTCCATCCGGTTTTGGCTTGTCTCATAAAATCAACTTGTGAAGACTGACATGGAGAAAGACTTCTATCTTTACTTAAAGAACATTAGATTGCCCCCATGGCTAATACCATAATTATCTAGAAGACATTTTATTTAATGACATTGCGTCTAATTTTTGTCCGTCATGGATTGAGTAGTTTTAATAAGGAGGGTCGTATTCAGGGAAGAAACGACCTTTCAATATTAACTACAGAAGGGCAATCCCAAGCTGAAGCTGCAGGAGAAATACTCTCTACTGTTCCAATAGATGAAATTTATAGCTCCCCTTTGCAAAGAGCCTCAGAAACGACAAAAATTATAATCAATCAACATAAAAGTATACTTCAAGCAACCTACACGAATGAGCTCCTTGAAGTTGACCTCGGGCCTTGGAGTGGTTTAACAAAAAATGAGATAAAAAGTCTTTATCCAGATGACCTTGCTATTTGGGAAAAGGATCCAAAAGAACTATCCTTCAAAAAAGAAGACGGTACTAAATTTCAACCAATTAAAGAACTCTTATTCCAAGCTGAAAATTTTTTAAAATCTTTGTTCAAGGCCAATTCAGATTCTAATAAAACTATTTTAATAGTTGCTCATAATGCAATTCTTAGATGCTTAATATTAAAATTAATTAATGAGCCATCAAAAGGCTTTAGGAGATTTAGGCTAGACAATACTTCAATCTCAATTTTAAATATTGTTTTTAATAATTGGGAAGATAGACAAGTTCAAATCCAATGTCTTAATAATATCTCTCATTTAGAACATGGTCTTCCAAAAAAAAGTAGTAAAAAAAGACTTATTTTAGTCAGGCATGGTGAAACAAATTGGAATAAGCAGGGGAGGTTCCAAGGGCAAATTGATATTCCCCTTAATGAAAATGGTAAAGCCCAAGCCAAAGCTGCAAGTGAATTTTTAAAAAATGTTTTTATACAAAAAGCTTTTAGCAGTTCTCTCTCAAGACCAAAAGAAACAGCTCAGATAATTCTACACGAACATTCCGGAATAGAAATTACTCTAAAAGATAACCTTAAAGAGATTGGTCACGGTAAATGGGAAGGAAAGCTGGAGTCTGAAATTGAGGCCGACTGGCCAGATCTTCTTAAAACATGGAAGATTTTCCCTGAAAAAGTTCAAATGCCAGAGGGAGAAAATATAAACGAAGTCTCCACCAGATCTATTACCGGTTGGAAAGAGATTTGTAAAGATCTTAAAAACAATGAAACTGCATTGGTTGTTGCTCATGACGCAGTTAACAAAACAATTCTTTGTCATCTTTTAGGGTTAATGCCATCAAAAATTTGGATGATAAAGCAAGGGAATGGTGGAATTACAGTTATTGATCTCTCAGAAAACGATGAGCAACCAGATCAAATAACTTGTCTAAATATCACCTCTCATTTGGGAGGAATCATCGACTCTACAGCTACTGGAGCTCTTTAATTTAATGACTAGTAGTTATTTGTTTGAGAATATTCAAATCCTTGAAGGCGCTGGATCTACCTTAAAGAAAAAGACTGTTTTAATCAAAGATGGTGTAATAAAAGCATTTGGTAAAAAGGCAATTCAAAATGCAGAACTTTTAAGAATTAAGTCCCAAAATGCTAAAAATATGCTTTTAGCACCGTGTCTTGTTGATCCTCATTCTTTTTTGGAATCTCCCTTTAGTTGTAAAGAAGAGAATATTTATACACTTATTAAAAAAGCAACATTTGCTGGATATGGCCAAGTAGGCATACTGCCAAGAGGTGAATTATGGAGAGATCAAATTGAGCCTATTATTTCTATAAAGACTATCAAGAGTGAGGTTTTAATACATTTATGGGGAGGTTTCAGTTTGAGCGGGAAGGGAGCTTCCCTTTCAAGGCATGCCCATCTACTACAAAATGGAGCTATTGGCTTATGTGATGACGATTTTATACCACCTCTAGAGCTTCTAAAGCAAGGTTTTTCACTTGGAGAGATGAAAAATTCCCCTATATTAATCGCACCAAGAGATAAAATACTTCAAGCAGATGGGATGTCTAGACAAAGTGTAGAGACTCTTAGAGCAGGCTGGCCTCCTGATCCTATTGAAAGTGAAATCCTTCCTCTCATCCAATTACTTGAGCTTCAAAAGCAGTACCCTGAAGTAGCTCTAAGGTTGATGAATATTTCAACATCTGAGGGTGTTGAAATACTAAAGAATGCATACTCTCAGCCAATGGCAACTGTTTTATGGTGGCATTTAGTAAATGACAACTCAAGTCTTACTCCTTTTGATATTGGATGGAGCGTAACACCCTCATTAGGATCCCCGAGAGATAGAGCCTCTCTTATAAAAGGGTTAGAGGAAGATGTTTTAACAGCAATATCTGTTCACTCCAGTCCTTTAGATGACTCAGAGACCAAACTACCTGCTAATAAAAGGAAAAAAGGAATTAGTTGTTATAGCCTAGTTTTACCTTTGCTCTGGGATCAATTAGTGAGAAGATCAGGATGGGGAGTAGAGAAATTGTGGGAAAAAATTAGTTTTGGTCCATCTAAACTATTAAACCAAGCTGAAGAGAAATTAAGTTTAAACAGTAACCGATGGTTACTGTTTGATCCTGAAAAAGAATGGGTCCAATCTAATGAAGAAAATAATTTTACTACCTCAACTAATCAACCAATCAAAGACAATAAAATTTATGGAAAAGTGATAGATTGTGGACTTATCAGTCAGGCTTACCAAAACGACTAATAGGCCAAAATCGCCAGGTTGCTTTGCCAATTATTTCTTTCTCGGGTAAGAGCCCTCCTTCTGGCCAAAAACGACTATCCCAGCTGTTAGCTCGGTTATCACCCAAAACGAATACATACCCTTTAGGAACAGTTCTAGAAATCGGTCGGCATAGATTAAATTCTGGTTTATTGGGGCAAAAGTATTGAACATATGGTTCGTTTATCGATTTGCCATTTAAATTAATCGCTCCATTAGCATTAACCAAGAGACGATCGCCTCCTACAGCTATTACACGTTTGATATAAGCATCACAAGCCCTATCAGACAAAGTAGGGATCCAAGAAATTAATGGAAAAGTTATTAATGAACATTGAAAATTAGACGGAAGTTTTTTTTGCCTATTAGCGATCAATTTCCTATCAAATGAATATGGTGAATTGAAAACTACAATTTCCCCACGAAAAGGAGCTCTTTTGCGCAAAGAAAGTTTTTCAACAATCAGTCGATCATTAACTTTCAATCCTGGTAGCATCGAACCAGAAGGGATATATCTAGCTTCTGCTATAAAATGACGTACACCTAAATACAGCAAAACAGTTAGAGAAATAGGTCCCCACGTATCAAAAAAAGAGTACCACCAATAATTTTTAAGTTGTTTGATCGAATCTAGAAAATTTCTCTTCACTGTTTTCTTGATAATAAATATATAGTTTACTTTATTTGTATGGACTACTTATTTTATGTCGATATTAGTCCTCATGTGAATTTCAAAGTAATTTTTCTGCCCACTTTTCCTCTTTAAACCCAATTAAAAAGAATTTATTCGGCTTATATAGAAAAGGTCTCTTTATTAATCTGGGTTCCCGAACAAGTTTCTCAAATAACTCACTATCAGTCATTTCTTTTACAACATTTGAACCGATAGAACGATATACGACTCCACTGGTATTTAAAAGATATTTTCTATCACCATATAACTCACTAGCTGAGATAAGCATTTCCTTAGACGGAGGGGAATTTAAAATATCAATTAATTCAAAGGTAATATCATTGTTTTTAAGCCACTTAATCGCTCTGCGACAAGTTGAACATGAAGAATAACTAAATAATTTCACGTTTTTAAAGATTAGCAGCAATCATTTTACCTAAAGGAATCCAACTAAATTAATTATTTCCCTCTCATATCAGATTGATAAGCATCTATGCAGCTATTCAATAATTCATCAACAGCATCATAGTCTCTCCATCCATCTATTACGATCACCCTCCCCTCCAAGCTCTTGTAAGTTCTAAAAAACTCAGCTACATCCTCCAGTTGATTCTGTGCTATTTGCTTAATAGTATTAATTTCTCTTTGTCTTGGATCAGCGGTAGGTATACATAAAAGTTTGCCATCGTATGCACCTGAGTCATGCATATCAAGCACTCCAATAGGTCTTGCCTGAATCAAGCAACCTGCAAAAGTAGGTTCTTCCATAACAACCATTGCATCAAGCGGCGCTCCATCCTCAGCCAGAGTGTTTGGAATAAATCCATAATCAAATGGATATCTGACTGAAGAATGCAAAACCCTATCAAGAGCCATAATGCCTGCAGAGCTAAAATATTCGTATTTATTTCTACTTCCAGCTGGAATCTCTACAACTAGATTTACTAATCCAGGCGATGGTGAAGGAGGGAGATCACTCAGGTCCATTTTGATTTATTGAAGTCGGTATGAAGCTTTTTGTTGTTTCTGGCTTTTCACTAATGACAGCTAATAAAGGTATACCAAGCATTACAAATACTATTGCTAAACCAATTAAAGAAGTGGAAGTACTATTAAAACTGTAAGGATCTTCATCATCAGAAGATTGTTGATCAGTTTCTTTGTTAAAAAAAGCAGGATCAATCTCAGAAGATTGCTTCTTAATTAATTTAGATTCTATATTCATTTAAATTCTGGAATAGATAAACCGTGAATTGAATTTGTGTAAATCAATTAAAAAACTTAATTCAATTAAAACTATATAGATATTATCCTATATTAAAGAATAATTAAGCAGCCTTTCTATCAGTGTCTTGCAAATGATTAGAAATACTATTCTGATTCGAATCAGATTTACCATCAAGTTTATTTCTAATAATTCTCAACTCCTCAAGTATTGCGGTAAGAATATTTTGAGTTTCTGATGATGGAGAATTAAGTATTTCAACTGTGACTTCCTTGATTCTAAGAATATCTTTTGCAAATCTTGCGACTTCATTGGGATGAAAAAGCAATTGATCTTTCTGATCACTTCTAAATTCAGTATTTAATTTTCTAGGATTAAATGGTGGATTAAGATTCCTAGTATCAGTATTTGTATATCTATAAACAGAAGCTCTAGATCTATTCAAAGTTTTCTGTACGTCATCAATAGTTAATAATGCATCACTTAAGTTGGAAGCTGAATTCAATACTTTCTCAATAGTCACCTCTGATTTTTCATTTGTTCCTGAATTTACTGACCCGTTTAACATTGCTAAAGAAAGCTTTTAAAAAACATGTGACAGAAATTAGCAGATCTATCAAATTAACACCATGTACAAATGAACACTTTAAAAAAACAACATGATTCCCGCACATTCCTTGTAGATCTTTTTTGGGCCAACACTAAAAGTACTAATGTCAGAGAGGTTTAAATCTTAGGATCATGCGCGTCTCCCGCCTAATGCTGGTCACTCTAAGAGACGTTCCCGCGGAAGCAGATATAATTTCACATCAGTTACTTTTAAGAGGAGGTTTTATTAGACGCCTAACTGGAGGTATTTATGCTTACATGCCATTGCTTTGGAAAGTTTTAAAAAAAATAACCCTAATTGTTGAAAAAGAGTTAACAAATAAAGGTTGTCTTCAAACACTTCTCCCTCAACTGCAACCTTCAGAAATATGGGAAAAAAGTGGAAGATGGAAATCTTACACAGAAGGAGAAGGTATTATGTTTAGTCTAAAAGATAGACAAGGTAAAGAGCTAGGGCTAGGTCCAACTCATGAAGAAGTGATTACTCAAATAATTTCGCAAACAGTTCACTCTTACAAACAATTACCAATAAATATATTCCAAATTCAAACAAAATTCAGAGATGAAATCAGACCAAGATTTGGATTGATGAGAAGCAGAGAATTCATTATGAAGGATGGTTACTCATTTCATGCAAATGAAAGTGACCTTAAATCAACTTATTCAGAAATGAGAGATGCTTATCAAAATATATTTAACAAGTGCGGCCTAGATTTCGTTTGTGTCGATGCAGATAGTGGAGCAATTGGAGGTGCAGCATCTCAAGAATTTATGGTTACTGCAGAATCTGGAGAAGACCTAATACTAATAAGTTCTGATGGTAAATATGGTGCTAATCAAGAAAAAGCAGTTTCAATTATTGAAGATGGAAAGTTATTAAAGAACGATAAACCTTCGATAATCAAAACCTATAATCAAAAAACCATAGAGGAATTATGCAAACATAATAATTTCCATTCGACCCAAATCATAAAAGTTTTAGCTTATCTAGCAACGTGTGATGATAATAAAAAATACCCAATTTTAATTAGTATTAGGGGGGATCAAGAGGTAAATGAGATTAAGCTTTCAAATACAATATCTCATAGATTAAAACAAAATGTATTAGATATTAGAGCGATTTCTAATGAAGATATAAAGAAGCAAGGTATTGCTGATATACCATTTGGTTTTATAGGTCCTGACCTTGGCGATAATTTACTCTCGAAAGCAAACACATGGGAAAAGAAATTTATAAGAATTTCTGACAATTCTGTAAAAGATCTTAAAGGTTTTATTTGTGGAAATAATATCAAGGATGAACATAAAGTGTCTTACAATTGGAAATTACTTAATACTGATCAACTTATATGTGACATTAGAAAAGCCAAGCCTGGAGATAGATGTATCCACGATAGGAAACAAAAGCTTAAAGAATGCAGAGGTATAGAAATAGGGCATATATTCCAATTAGGAACAAAGTATTCAAATTCATTAAATGCTACTTTCACTAACGAAAAAGGATTAGAAGATCCCTTCTGGATGGGATGTTATGGAATTGGTATTTCCAGGTTGGCTCAAGCGGCAGTAGAACAAAATCACGATGATTTAGGTATTATTTGGCCAGCATCAATTGCCCCATTTGAAGTAATAATTATTATTGCCAATATAAAAAATACTGAGCAAAGAAACTTAGCGGAAGAAATCTATCAAAAGTTAATAGAAAATGGAATTGATGCACTTCTTGACGATAGGGATGAGAGAGCTGGAATAAAGTTTAAAGATGCGGACCTTATTGGCATTCCCTGGAGAATTGTTGCTGGTAGAGAAGCCAATTCTGGACTGGTTGAATTACATAATAGAAAGACAAAAGCTACAGAGTCATTAGACCTCGCATCAGTTTTTAAAAAACTTTCAGAAGAATTTAATACTGAAAAACTATAAATCGAGCCCAAAGGACTCTAGAGTCTGATGTAATTGCAAAAAAAAAAAATGATTTCTGCCTTTCATCACCTCTCCATTAGGTTGGTGAGGGCAGCTTTGGCGATATGCCTTGGCTTCTGCCTCACATTCTTTCAATTTGCTTCAGAAGCGAATGCAGCTAAAACATTAATGACTGGGGATTTTGCAAAAGACACTATTTCGGTCTCTTCAACTTTGAAAGAAACCATAACTTTACCCAAAGAAGATAAAGGGCTATCAGATGCAGAAAAAGAAGCTGTTTTTCTCATAAGCGATTACATCTCAAGATATAGAAATCGATCTCAAGTAAATACTTCTACTACCTTTACTACAATGCAAACTGCATTAAATGCTTTATCAGGTCATTATAAAACTTTTGCAAACAGACCTGTTCCTGAAAAGCTTAAGGAGAGATTAAACAAAGAACTATCTAAGGCAGAGAAATTGGCAGTTAGAGACAATTAAAGATAATCTTTAATTCATTTCTTTGACTCAGGGTATCACTATCTGCAAATCTTGTTTCTTCTAAAGTAAATCGGTTTCGAGCCGAATTTTCTTCCTTGGCAAACGTCGTAGTTATAGGGGCACAGTGGGGTGATGAAGGAAAGGGCAAAATCACCGATTTGCTCAGTCGCTCCGCTGATGTAGTTGTTCGCTACCAAGGTGGTGTAAATGCTGGTCATACAATTGTTGTCGAGGACAAAGTTCTCAAATTGCATTTAATTCCCTCTGGGATTTTGTATCCAGATACGATTTGTCTTATTGGATCAGGAACAGTTGTTGATCCAAAAGTGATGATTAAAGAAATAAAAATGCTCAAAGACAACGATATAGATATCGCAGGCCTAAAACTAGCTTCAACTGCTCATGTAACTATGCCTTATCATCGGCTTCTAGATATGGCGATGGAGCAAAAAAGAGGGCTCCAAAAGATTGGTACTACTGGTAGGGGCATAGGTCCAACTTATGCTGACAAATCTCAAAGGAATGGAATTAGAATTATTGATCTATTGAGCAGAGAAAAGCTTGAAGAGAGACTAAAGGTTCCATTAGCAGAAAAGAACGGACTCCTACAAAAAATATATGGTATTGAACCTTTAATTATTGATGAAATAATTGAAGAATATCTTGATTACGGAAACCAGCTTAAAAAACACATTGTTGACTGCAATAGAACTGTTCATCAAGCAGCAAAAAAGAAGAAGAATATCTTGTTCGAGGGTGCTCAAGGAACCCTGTTAGATCTTGATCACGGCACCTACCCTTATGTAACCTCCTCTAATCCAGTATCAGGCGGGGCATGCATTGGAGCAGGAGTAGGTCCCACCCTCATTGACAGAGTTATCGGGGTTGCAAAAGCCTATACGACTAGAGTTGGAGAAGGCCCCTTCCCGACTGAGTTGCAAGGGAGTATTAATGATCAACTTTGTGATAGAGGGGGTGAATTTGGAACAACTACTGGACGAAGGAGGAGATGTGGTTGGTTTGATGGAGTGATTGGAAAATACGCAGTTGAGGTAAATGGATTGGATTGCCTTGCTATTACTAAATTAGACGTTTTAGATGAACTTGAAGAAATTGATATATGTGTAGCTTATGAATTAAATGGCAAAAGAATTGATTATTTCCCAAGTAGCGTTGAAGATTTTGAAAAATGTACACCAATTTTCAAAAAGCTCCCTGGCTGGAAATGCTCTACAGAAAATTGTCGTCGACTAGAAGATCTTCCACCTGCAGCCATGAGTTACTTGAGATTCCTAGCTGAACTTATGGAAGTTCCCATAGCAATAGTTTCCTTAGGAGCCAATCGAGATCAAACAATTGTTATTGAGGATCCTATTCATGGGCCGAAAAGAGCCCTCCTGAATTTCTAGAAAGTAAATAATTATGCTTTTATAATTTCTAAATTAAATTAATGACTAACAAAACAACCGACCCTTCCCTAGATATAGTAGGCATTGGAAATGCAATTGTAGACGTACTAACAACAACAGATGATTCTCTCCTAGAAAGACTATCTTTCAACAAAGGTTCAATGACCTTGATTGATGAAAAAAAAGCTAAAGATCTTTATGAAATGACTACTAACAGAATTCAGAGGTCAGGAGGTTCAGTTGCAAATTCATTAGCGTGTGTAGCCCAGTTAGGAGGGAAGGCAGCATTTATTGGAAGGGTAAAAAATGACAAGTTAGGTGAAATCTTTACAGAAGAAATCTCAAATACTGGGACTATTTTTAAGACCCCACCATCATCCGATGGTCCATCGACTGCCAGATGTCTAATTTTTGTCACCCCAGATGCGCAAAGAACTATGTGCACTTATCTGGGCGCTTCAGTTCTCTTAGAACCTAAGGATATCGATCTCTCAGCGGTCAGGGAAGCAAAAATACTTTATTTAGAGGGATACTTATGGGACAACCCAGCTGCTAAAAATGCATTTCTTAAAGCGGCAGAAATAGCTAAAAATGCAGGGCGAAAAGTTGCTTTATCCCTTTCTGACTCATTTTGTGTAAGTAGACATCGCCAAAGTTTTATAAAACTAGTTGAAGAACATATAGATATATTATTTGCCAATGAAGATGAAATAACAACTTTATATAAAACCTCTTCTCTTAATACTGCACTTAAAAAATTAAAAAAGAAATGTGATCTTGCGGCAATCACGATAGGGGAAAAAGGCTCAATTCTAATTTCAAACGGCAAAGAAATTAAAATAGATCCTTTCATGCTTGGTAAGGCTATTGATACCACAGGCGCAGGAGATCTTTATGCTGGAGGTTTTTTGAAAGGACTTGCAGATGGTCTAACGCCAGAATTATCCGCAAAAATTGGATCTATTTGTGCAGGACAGATCGTTACACAATTAGGATCTCGATCCAATACTGACCTTTTAAATTTGATCAATTCAAATTTAAAACCCTAAACATTGAAAACTCAAATAGAATTTACCCAATGATGGTAATTTTTATTGGCTGAAACACGAAAATAAATTATTTCTGGTACTTCGTAGCTATGCCAATCACTAATCTTATTACAAACCTTATTTACATTTTCCTTCTTACACTTGATCATTAATTGTACTTCTTTCGATTGATTTATATTTCCTTCCCACCAAAAATTTGACTCGATATCTTGAAGAGTTACACATGGTATTAATTTCTCTTTCAAGAGTAAATTAGCTAATTTAGATGCATTTTTTTTATCAGATTCAGTAGTTATAACTAAATAAATTTCTTGATTAAAATCAGATAAAGCCATGGTCTTTAAATAATATTTATCGCATACTAATAGATTTTAATTTTTTAATTAATTTTTCATAACTATCTACTGAATTAATGTGTTTTAATTCAGAAGGTCTTTCTATCAACCAAAGATTAATTCCCATACTTAAACAAATCTTATGCCACATATTTTCATTTCTTCCTCCTGATTGCCTACAAATGACACCAGTAATATTCCATTTTCTAACAAGTGCTTCCTCAATTAGTCCACTATAGGAGGCTGAAGGGTTTAAAACTGCAAAATTTGTTTTTTTTATTGACGTTGACAAAGTTTCTCTTAAACTTTCAGGGTTAGCTAAAACTCTTGCATAAACATTTGCTCCTGAATTCCTCAAAAAAGTTAAGGCTTTCTGGAGATGTCTTACTCCTACAGCTAGCAAAATAGATTTATTTTTTAGATCATAATTTCCTAAGTCACTAAATTTTTCTATTAAAAATGCATTTGATATATTATCTATAGGTCTTTCATACCTGATGAATTGTTGACCTAGTTCATTGCAAACTTTTGAGATTGACCGTGTAATTTTTGTAGCGAATGGATGAGTCAGATCAACAACACAATGAAATCCATTTTGCTGAATTCTTGCATTTAAAATTATAGCCCTAATATCTTCCTCAGTAATCAAGGCACCAATTAATATTTTCTCTAAATTTAATTTTTCATATGGAATTGAGGCTCTATCCGAAACAACACTAACAGTAATTTTCCAGCCTTCCTTCAATAGAGACCTAGCAAAAACATGCCCTTCGCCTGTTCCTGTTAACAACCAAAGATGTGGCTGGCATTTTTCCATTATATCAATCAAGATAAACCACAATAACTAAAGAAAAAAATGAACCATTGCATGCTTGAGGTTTTGGTAAAGAAAGCCCCAACAGTTCGTTTTACCCAAGACAACAAAACTCCACTAGCTGAAATAGAAGTTGAATTTGACAGTCTCCGTGCTGATGACCCTCCCTGCGCAATCAAGGTGGTTGGTTGGGGAAAATTAGCAGAAGAGCTTCAAAACACAGTTCAAGTCAACTCTAAATTAGTAATAGAAGGTCGGTTGAGAATGAATACTGTTCCTCGTCAGGATGGCACTAAAGAAAAGAAAGCTGAATTTACTCTTTCGAGAATTCACCCCTTATCTTCTAACACAGCTGTTTCATCAATACCTTCTAAAACTCAATCAAATCTAAAAAGCGATTCCGCAAACTCATTAAATAACGAAAGTGTCAAATGGGACAGCTCTCCATTAGTACCTGATACAGATGACATTCCATTCTAAAAAATCAATGATTTTCTTCAATGTATTCTGTAGCCCTAGTTAAAAGTTGACCTAATTCTCTCTCCAATGCAGCCAAGTCAGGTCTAAATTCAGGCCAGCAACCTCTATCTAATTGTTCAAGAATCCAAGATCTATCCTTGTTTAATTTTTCAACAAGTTCACTTAACTCAGAAAATTGTTTTTGGTGCGAGGCCATGAGACTGTCTCCTAAAAACCCATCTACCCAAGATTTTAGCCAAAATTACATTCATGAATAAACTTCTATCCCCTGCAAGCCTGATCACCATCGGAGGAGCATCCCTTTCTCTGATAGGACTAACAGCTTATTTCACTGATGCAACAAACCTCAGTGTTCCAACTTTCTTCTATGGAGTACCTATTTTCCTGATAGGTATATCACTAAAAACCACTGAAGTTCCGCCTGCCCTAAGAGTAGTGCCTGCAAATAAGTTTGCCTCAGAGAGAGCTAAAGCTCCTGAAGAACTAGGCAATCTAGTTAAAGATGTAACGAGATGGCGCTATGGTCAATCTTGCCAGCTTGAATCATCTCTAAGAGTATTAAAGCTATGGGACATAGATAGTCCTCCCCAACTTATAGAAGTAGAAGAATTGGTTAAAAGTGGTAATTATGGAATACGAATGAGATTTGAAATGGCTGCTGTATCTTTAGAAAGATGGAATGCACAAAAAGAACGTTTAGGAAGATTCTTTGCTAAAGGTTTATGTGCTGAATTATTTTGTCCCACATCTGGTGAATTAGATTTAATCCTACTTCCGCAAAAACAAGAAGAAAATTCAAAAGAAAATGAATAAAGAAGACCAACAAGCTGACTCCAGTAAGAATTCTAATCAACCCTTTACGAACAAAGATTCAATAAGAGTTTCTGTCTTAAGTGAGGCACTTCCTTACATTCAGCGTTTTGCAAATAAAAGGATCGTAATCAAATATGGTGGCTCAGCCATGGTCGACAAAACACTTCAGAATGCAGTATTAAGAGATCTAGCTCTTCTTTCCTCTGTTGGCGTACAAATAGTAGTCGTTCATGGTGGGGGGCCGGAAATAAACCAATGGTTGGAAAAATTAGGAATAAAACCAGTTTTCCTAGATGGTTTACGTATTACCGATACCAATACCATGGATGTCGTAGAGATGGTCCTTACTGGAAGAGTAAATAAACAGATAGTAAGTGGAATCAACAATCATGGAAGCTTAGCTGTTGGACTATGTGGAATAGATGGCGGACTGATTGAGGCAAGAACGCTTGGAGATGGAAGTCATGGTCTTGTGGGAGAAGTTGCAAAAGTAAATACAAAGATATTAAGCCCTCTTCTCGAGGACGGTTACATCCCAGTCATTTCCAGTGTAGCCAACTCCTCTGATGGCAGATCACACAATATCAATGCTGATACTGTTGCTGGGGAACTGGCGGCAGCACTAAGTGCCGAAAAATTAATTCTTTTGACAGATACTCCTGGTATTTTAAGAAATGAGGGTGATCCTTCTTCCTTAATAGAAAAGATTGGTTTATCGGAAGCCAGAGAATTAATTGATAAAGGTATAGTTAAAGCAGGTATGAGACCAAAAGTTGAATGTTGTATTCGTTCGCTTGCTCAGGGTGTAAAGGCTGCCCACATCATTGATGGAAGGACTCCTCACGCCCTTCTATTAGAAGTTTTCACTGATGCAGGGATTGGAACAATGGTTATTGGTAGAGGTTAAATGTCAAATGTAGCTTCAGCTATAAAAGCGGCTGAAGCGGCCCTTAATAAAGGTGATTACAATTTTTGCATAAAAATAGTTGATCCTTTACTTACAGCTTTCCAATCAGAGACAGAAACAGGAGGACAACTTAGACTACTTATAGTTACTGCCTACATAGGGAAAGGTGATGAGCAACAAGCGATCAATATTTGTCAAGCATTAATACATAATAAAAAAGAGAGCGTCCGTCAACAAGCCAAACAGCTCTTATCAATACTTGATTCCCCACATTTACCAAGACCGTCAAGCTGGTCTGTTGAGATCCCAAAGATAGAAATGGAGCCATCTCTAAAATCATCATTTAGAAAAACGAAGAAGAAGGAGGAGGAGAGAATTAATCATCCTCCAACAGGTCCAACAAAAAATCTAGACTTTGGATTTTCAATAATAACTTTATTAATTATTTTCTTATTAACCTTCCTCTTGAGTGGTTGCGTTGATATATCAACAAACTTGAGTCTTACAGGTCCAGATCGACTAAAGATTTCACTTGATATAGAGAGTAATTCTGGTGAATCAATACCATGGCAAAGGGAATTTGAAGATAACCTTAGTAAAGAGAATAGCATCTTAAGACCCCAAACTTATGAGGATAAGCAGCATTTTGAATCACCAACTATTCGTTTTGAAGAAGCAAATAAATTACTTCAGCAAATAGCTTCAGTAGCTTCAAAGACAAGTGGTTTCACTATAAATAAACCTGAAATAATTACAAACAACAAAAACTGGATAATTGGTACAAGTCAAAATTTTAAAATTTATTTTGATTTGAAAGGAATTCCAAAAATTCCTGGATTAAAAATCAACATAGTCATTCATGAAGTTGGCAATAAAAATAATTTCAAAGCTAAACCTCTCGAACCTAGTTTTAAAAAAGGTTTAACTTATTTCCCTCTTAAAATAGGACAGATTAACCAACTGGAAATTTCGAATTGGAAATGGAACCAAATTTCAGTTGGGATTATCTTGATAATAGCTTTAACTTTGCTGAGCTTATCCCTTCAAAGATTTCGCCTCCAAATGGGATTCGGTTTCCCTGAGTTACCACCTTAATGAGGGTAAAGCTACTCATAGTTGTAGAGGGTCAGGATCAATAGAAAGGCTTACTCCTTTTGGTAATTCTTTCCATAATTCAGGTCCATAAGGAATTGGAATTTGGCTTAACTCGGGTCCATATACAAGAAGTTGCCAACGGCTTTTACCTGCCACCCTCTCAACTAATGAAGGTGCTGGACCAACCAATTTCCAATCTTTTGCACTGCAAATATTCCTGATTTTTGATGAGACATGAAATGCTGCTTTTGATGTACTCTCTGAAGATTCTCCTGAGAACCTTAATAAGCATGCTCGACTATACGGAACCATCGAAGCTTCTTTTCTGGTCTTTTCCTCTTTTTTCAAAAACTCTTCGTACCTCCCGTCAATTAAATGAAGAATAACAGGATGATCAGGACAATAAGTTTGCACTACAACCTTCCCAGGTTGCTCACCACGTCCAGCACGACCAGCCAATTGCATAAAAAGTTGAAGAGTTTCTTCAGTAGCCATTAAATCAGGACGATGCAATAAACCATCTGCTGCTAGGACGACAGCAAGAGTTACTTTTGGTAAGTCCATACCCTTAGAGAGCATCTGAGTACCTACTAAAATATCGGCATCACCATCAGCAAATCTTTTAAGCAACAATCTATGGCCATCACGACCTCTAGTTGTATCTCTATCAAACCTTAATAAACTTATACCCTCAAGTTCTCTTTCTAAATGATCCATAACTCTTTGTGTTCCAGTCCCGAAAGGTTTAAAAGCATTTGAACCACATTCTCCACATTTATCACTAATTCTCGAACGAAAGTCACACCAATGACAACGTAGCCATTGATTCCCCTCTTTGGAACGATGTACAGTAAGTGCAACGTCACAATGTGGGCACTGAACGACCTCTCCACAACTACGGCAACTTAGAAAACTACTATACCCACGTCTAGGGACTAAAATGATCGTTTGATTTCCGCTCTCTTTTATATTCAAAAGTTGTTTTTTTAGATATCTACTAATTAAGCTGCGATTTCCAATAGCTAATTCTTCACGCATGTCTACAACATTAACCGTTGGTGATTTACGATTCAAAATGCGTTGATTTAATTTCGCAACAGCTATGTTGCCATTGGGTTTTATATTTTTCCAAATAGTTAAAGATGGAGTTGCTGTTCCAAGTATTACTTTAGCTCCGATTTTTTTTGCTCTATGAATTGCCAAATCTCTTGCATGATAGCAAGGCATTGGGGATTCTTGTTTATAAGAGCTATCATGTTCTTCATCAAGAACTATCAATCCTAAGTTGGATAATGGTAGAAAAATAGCTGAGCGAGTCCCAATGAAAACGCTAGGTATTGTAGTTTCTAAAGATCTCTTCCATGTCTCAATTTTTTCTTTATTAGAACAATTACTATGATATTCAAAAACATTTAATCCAAATCTCTTTCGAAAGCGATCAACTAATTGTGGTACCAATCCAATTTCGGGAGTAAGTATAAGGCAATGTCTACCTGACGATAACTCGAGTGCTGCTATTTGAAGGTATACCTCAGTCTTACCCGATCCAGTAACACCCCAAAGTAAGAGAGCTGACCCGTTTGAAAGAGAATCATATTTTTCTTTTGCTAATTTTTGCTCTAACGTTAAAGATTGAGGATCCTCAATTTTTAAAAATTTTTTCTTATTAGGTTCTTCATCACCAAGAGTTTTAGAAAGAAAAAAACGTTTTTCTCTTTCTCCCCAACCAGATAAGACAAAGTTTCTAATCAATCCCGAAGAAAATCCTTCAGCTTCCAAATCTTTTTGCCATTTTCCCCCTCCATTTAAGAGAAGATTTTTCTTCAACTCAATCTGTCGATTTGATATCTTTTCCTCATGATTATTACTGGATAATTTTACCCACCAAAGTTTTTTTGACCTATTCGAAAGCTTCGACCTTCCCAACCAACTAGAAGGTAAAGCGGTCTTAAGCATCTGAAAATCACTTACATATAATTCATGGGCGATTTCTTCTAACCACTCTCTCCATTCTTTTTTTATAGCTGCTTTTTGAACCAATGTTTCTACATCATTAAATGAAATATTATTTAAATTTCCCTTTAAACAAGTAATGTCTTTTTTCATCTTCTTAACGACCAAGCCCTGCATAAGTTGACCTTTTAAACGCACTGTCACCACATCGCCTAAATCAATATCTAAATTTTTTCCATCTTTATAAGAAAAACATCGTCCTTCACGACCAACATGTAACCAAATATCAAAGACAAAGAGATTCATATCATTTTTAATACTTGCCGACTTAAGAAATTTTTTCTACCATTGGATTGTGAACAGCTTTAAAGCTGTTGTGGAAATTGCAAAATTCCACCCAGAGGGAAGACTAGAAGCTTTATCAAGAACAGGAAAAATCCGATTCTGAAATAAGCCGGTCTGAGAAATCCCCTGACATCCTTGCTTACAAATCTCCATTACTCAACAAAACATTCATCATAATTTCAAGTCCGTATTGATGTCATGTGATTTTTCGCAAGATTTATCACGATTAAGGACATTCTCAAATTAGAGTGTTTTTGTTGAATTTTACAAATTAAATAGTTTTTCCTGAAATATCATCTCTAGGAGATTCCGACCATTTTTTTTTCGGGTAATAACCTGAGCTCTGCAAAAGACCACAAAACCATCGAGAAAATCATGTTAAAGGAAAAAATGACATCTAAAAATATTTCTCTTAATCAAGAAAATAAAAACAATTCCAAAAAAATTAAAAAAACAGCCGCCAAAGTAAACGTGACTAAAGAAACCCTAACTCTTCCTCAAGAATCTTCAAATGATCTGAAAATTGATTTAGATCTGGAGGCGGATAGATTAATTGCTGAAGCAACTAAAGTAACTGATGCAGATATCGAATTAGATGATGATGACGATAATGCTTCAGTGTTATCGAGTGCTCAAGAAGCAGCAGCTAAAGCTTTAGCAAGTATAAAAATAGGACCAAAAGGTGTTTACACAGAAGACTCGATCAGAGTGTATCTACAAGAAATTGGTCGAATAAGACTTCTCAGGCCAGACGAAGAAATTGAATTGGCCAGAAAGATAGCTGATCTTCTTCAATTAGAGGAGGAAGCTGCCCAATTTGAAAGTGAGAATGGCCATTTCCCATCAGTGAAAGAATGGGCAGTTCTTGCAGAGATGCCATTAACTCGCTTTCGCAGGCGATTGATGCTTGGTAGACGAGCGAAAGAAAAAATGGTGCAATCGAATCTAAGATTAGTAGTTTCAATAGCCAAGAAATATATGAATAGAGGTTTGTCTTTTCAAGATCTTATTCAAGAAGGAAGTCTTGGTCTCATTCGTGCAGCTGAAAAATTTGATCATGAGAAAGGCTATAAATTCTCAACTTATGCTACCTGGTGGATCAGGCAGGCTATTACTAGAGCAATTGCAGATCAAAGCAGAACAATTCGTTTGCCTGTACATTTGTACGAAACAATTTCACGGATCAAGAAAACCACTAAAGTGTTAAGTCAAGAATTTGGAAGGAAACCAACAGAGGAAGAAATCGCCGAAAGCATGGAAATGACGATTGAGAAACTCAGATTCATCGCCAAAAGCGCTCAGCTCCCCATTTCTCTTGAGACTCCTATTGGTAAAGAAGAAGATTCTAGACTTGGTGACTTTATTGAAGCAGATATAGAAAATCCTGAACAAGATGTAGCAAAAACCCTTTTAAGAGAGGATTTGGAGGGTGTTCTTGCTACATTAAGTCCCAGAGAAAGGGATGTTCTAAGACTTCGTTATGGCTTAGACGATGGAAGGATGAAAACCCTTGAAGAAATTGGACAGATTTTTGATGTAACTAGAGAGAGGATTAGACAAATAGAGGCCAAGGCTCTCAGAAAACTCCGTCATCCAAATAGAAACGGGGTTCTTAAAGAATATATCAAGTTAAATTAAAAAAATTAAACCATTACCTTTATTTTTTCAAGCAACAAATACAAATAATTGTTTAGATCATAGATTTCATTTCACATCAACCTTATTAAATTATTTTCCAAGAATTTTAATTTGGTAAGGTTGACTGCTTAAGGTAAAGAAATAGAAAATATTTGCTAATGACACTAGACCAACTGCGCATCGCCTCTCGCCGAAGCCAGCTGGCCATGGTTCAAACGAACTGGGTACGAGATGAACTACAAAAAGCCCATCCTGATCTTGCTATCACTATCGAAGCAATGGCTACTCAGGGTGACAAAATACTTGATGTGGCATTAGCAAAAATAGGAGATAAAGGTCTTTTCACTAAAGAACTTGAAGCTCAAATGCTTGTTGGTCATGCCGAAATTGCGGTCCACTCACTAAAAGATTTACCTACTAATCTTCCAGAGGGATTAATTCTTGGCTGCATAACAGAAAGAGAGGATCCTTCAGACGCGTTAGTCGTTAATGAGAAAAATCAAATTCACAAACTAGAGACTCTGCCAGAAGGTTCTGTAGTGGGGACTAGTTCCTTAAGAAGGCTTGCTCAATTGCGATACCATTATCCACATCTTGTTTTCAAAGATGTACGAGGAAATGTGATTACACGATTAGAAAAGCTTGACTCAGGAGAATATGACTGTCTTATCTTGGCTGCTGCTGGATTGCAAAGGCTTGGTTTTGCTAATCGAATACATCAGTTGATTCCAACAGATATTTCACTCCATGCTGTGGGACAGGGAGCTCTTGGTATTGAATGTGTAAGTGGTCAACAAGAGGTACTAGATATTTTAAAAACACTTGAACACGAGTCAACATCTAAAAGATGTTTAGCAGAAAGGTCTTTCCTCAGAGAGCTTGAAGGAGGATGTCAAGTTCCAATAGGCGTTAGAACTGAAATTAACAACGATGAATTAATTCTTGAAGGAATGGTCGCAAGTTTAGATGGTAAAAGATTAATTAGAGATACAAAAAAAGGATCGGTAAGCTCTGCAGAGGAAATAGGAATAGACTTAGCCAATGAATTAAAAGGCCGTGGTGCAGGAGAAATATTAGAAGAGATTTTCAAGTCTGCGAGGGCCTAAATCATTCAAACAGTTTAATTAATTAAATTAGGATCTATTTCAGATAAGTAACGCTTCTCGCAGGATTTGATAATCTCAACTGCTTTTTCAACACCAAAGAAGCCATTTACAGTACAAGTTCCTGGTTTTTTAAGATCTTTATAATGCTCCCAATAATAAGTTGTTTCCTTAATCCAATGCTTTCCTAATTGTTCAAAGCTTTTTATGTGATCCATCCTCTTATCATCGGCTATTACGCCAATAACTTTGTCGTCAACTTCACCTCCATCATCAAAGGTCATTATTCCTATAATCCTTGCTTCAATAATTGAACCGGGTACTAACGGCTCTGTAACATTCACAATTTCGATATCTAACGGATCGCCGTCTTCATCCCATGTACGTGGAAGACATCCATAAGCGAAAGGGTAGGCGAGGGACGAATATCCAACTCGATCAAGCTTTAGATGCCCTGTTTCAGTAATAAGCTCGTATTTATTTATTGTGTTTGAATTCAACTCAACGATTGTGTTGACTCTATGTTCAGATTCATTGGCAAACGCAGGTAAGACATGAAGCAGATTAGGCATTGTTCTGCTAGGTGCTTGATCAAGGTTAGCCATAGTATTTTTTTATGTTCTTACATGGTAAATCAACGCAGTAAATGCAAATGAAGTTCTTGTAAATAATTTAGAAAAATTTCAACAAAAAATATGCTTTACGTAGTTTTTATCCTAATAAATGTATATTTTAATTAGAGATTCGAGAAAGCTTTTCAAGTTTATTGTCTAAGTATTCAAGAAAATAATTTGGTGATAATGTTGCTCCAGAGACCTTCTTTACAAGTTCCTCTGAATCCAAACTTCTCCCATGATGATGAACATTTTTGCGAAGCCACCCCAATATTTTACTGATTTCATTCGCTTCAATAATATTTTCAATTTTTCCTAAATCTTCTTCAAGAGTTTTTGTTAACTGAGCGCTAATAAGATGACCAAGCAAATAAGAAGGGAAATAACCAAACATCCCCTCACTCCAGTGAACATCTTGCAAACATCCTTCAGTATCATTTTCTGGCGAAACACCTAGAAGGTCCAAATACCTTTTATTCCATTCATTAGGCAGATCTTCTACAGAAAGCCCTCTCTCTAGAAGATCAATTTCCAAGTCAGTCCTAATCATTATGTGCAAGCCATAACTAAGTTCATCAGCCTCTACTCGATTCAACCCGGGAGTAAATGGATTTAGATTGATCCATAAATCATTTCCAGAATGAATTGGAGCACCTGCATTCTCAAAATGATGCCAAAAAGACTTTGCAAATGAAAAGCTCCTAGCAATTCTATTTTCCCAAAATAGAGATTGACTCTCATGAACAGCCATAGAAGTTGCTTGACCTAATGGCCATGCAAACCATTGGTGACTTTCAGAAGGCAAGCCTTGTTCATACAGAGAATGTCCCCACTCATGGGCAGTAGCTAATAAGCAAGAAAGTGGCTGACCTTTAACTATTCGAGTCGTAATTCGATAATCATCCGGACCTAAAGTTATTGAAAATGGATGAGGGGACTTAGCTATAGCTGTATTAGAAGGATCCCTAGACCAATCATTTAAAAGTATTTGACAGAGCTTTTCTTGATCGTTATTTGCTAAATCCCATTTTTTACTCTTTTTATTAGTTATTGTCGCAGCCTTCCGAATCAATTCTGGCAATCTTTTTTTTAAAGGTTCAAATAGTTCGCTTACACGATTAATCGTTAAGTTCGGTTCAAAAGGCTGAGCAAGTGTCTCCCAGCAACTTCTTTGTTCACAGAGCTGATTGGATTGTTCTGTTCGTAGTGAAATTAATTTCTTGAGAGCTGGAGTAAAACTTTTGAAGTCATTATTTTTCCTAGCTTCCTGCCAACACATATAACCTTCAGACTTTGCTGTTGCAAGCTCAACAACCAATTTAGGATCCAATCTTTTTTGTCTATTGAAATCTTGCTCAAGCAACTCAATATTCTTAAACCTATCTGTCATAAGTTCTGATCCAAAATCGTCTTTCTCTTTTAAATTTTGAAGTTCAGATTTTGCTTCTTTTATTAAAATTTCGAACTGTTCAGAACTTTGTCTTGCATGAAGTTGCTTAGCTAAAAGACTTAATTGCTCACCTCTCCAAGTAGAACCAGCAATAGGCATAGATGTATTTTGATCCCAGTAGAGAGTGCTTTGTATAGATCCCAACAACTGCGTATCTTTTAGGTAATCACCCAAAAGCTGCCAAGCAGACTTTGACAACGTATTCCATTTGATATTTGTTTAATTCTAATATCAAATTGATGAAAATAGATTCATATTTGATCAATTTAAAATAATTTAAATTATAAGTTCTTAATTAAATTATTCATTATTTAAAAAAAAAAAAAATTATATCTTTTTTTATATGATCGGATTCAAAATAGTTTAACTTAATAGAAAAGGAACAAGCCTGTTAGTATTTAGTGTAGTCAGGTCAAACAGTTTATTAGCAATGGAACAGATTTTATCTACTTTAAATTTTGAGACGAGGGGTGAAGGTTTTACTGATATTACAAAAGACATTAATGATTGGATCCAATATAAAAAGTTTCAAAAAGGAATACTTCTTATTTTTCTAAAGCATACAAGCTGTAGTTTAATTATAAATGAAAATGCGGATATTAATGTTCTAAAAGACCTATCAGCATACATGAAAGCTATTGTCCCAGAGAAGGGATTATATCCTATTGACAGAAGTAGTGGAAAAATAGAATATCTTCATTCACAAGAAGGTTTAGACGATATGCCTGCTCATATAAGAACAATGCTTACTTCAAATAATTTAAGCTTCAGTGTTTCTGATGGTGCATTAAAAATAGGCTTATGGCAAGGAATTTACATATGGGAACATAGGACGTCAAATAAATCAAGGTCATTACAATTGCATGCAATTGGTGATTTTGATTTAAATTAAAATTAAATATAAAAAACTCATGACTTCCTTATTAGAACAACATCAACTAGATTATTTTATAGAAAAGAATCCTTCTTGGTTAATAGATAATAAAACGATAAAGAGAGAATTTAAATTTGATAATTTCATTGATGCTTTTGGCTTTATGAGTAAGGTTGCTCTTTTATCAGAAAAAATGGGTCATCATCCTGATTGGCAGAATACATATAATAAAGTTAAGATCAATCTAACTACTCATGACAAAGGTGGAATTACTACTAACGACATCAAGCTTGCTGAGTCTATTGATAAATTAATCAATACCTAATGTATCATTACTTACTTCCATTAAAATGAACACAAATGAATCTAATATTAAAGAAAATATAGTTTCCAAAACTAATATTCCTATTACAATTATATCAGGATTTTTAGGATCAGGAAAAACAACTTTATTAAATCATATCCTTACTAATCAGAAAGGTATAAAGACAGCTGTATTGGTTAACGAATTTGGTGAAATAGGAATTGATAATGAGTTAATAATTAAGACTAAAGAAGAAATGATAGAGCTAAGTAATGGATGTATTTGTTGTTCTATAAATGGTGAGTTAGTAGAAGCAATAGAAAAATTAATTACTGTCAACAAGAAGTTAGACTATATTATTATTGAAACTACAGGATTAGCTGATCCTCTTCCAGTCGTAATGACATTACTTGGAAGTGAGTTAAGAGATCAAATAAGATTAGACTCTATTATAACTTTAATTGATGCTGAGAATTTTAATGATGTTGCCTTAGAAAGTTCAATAGGAAGGGCTCAAGTAATCTATAGTGATATAATACTTCTAAATAAATGTGATTTAGTTACTAATAAAAACATAGAAGAAACCATAGAAAAGTTAAAAGAAATAAAAAATGATGTGAGAGTTTTAAAAAGTATTAAAGGGAATATTCCTCTTAATTTATTATTAAGCGTAGGTCTATTTGAAATTGATCTGATAAATCAAAAAGAATCAGCTCATTATCACTCTAATGAACATAAAAATGAACATGAACATGAACATGAACATATTCACTCAGAAGAAGATAATAAAATTGAAGATTTTCTTTCTGTTTCTTTTCATACTAAAGAAGCTTTCTCTCTTAGGAAATTCCAACATTTTTTAGATAATCAATTAAAAAGTAATGTTTTCAGAGCAAAGGGTATCCTTTGGTTCAAGGAAAGTGAAAGAAGACATGTCTTTCACCTTGCTGGTAAAAGAATTTCTATTGAAGATAGTGAATGGGGAGAAGTTAAAAATAATCAACTTGTCTTTATTGGGAAAGAATTAGATAAAGAGAAAATACTCTCTCAATTAAATGAATGTATTGACAAATAATCATAAAATACAAACTTTTAAGAATAAATTGAAGAACATCAAACCCACTAAAAAAGCCTACAAAGAAGAGAAAAATATTAAATTTTCCTATCATCTAATCAGATTGAATAATAGTCGGCACATATTAAAGTTCTTAGTAATTTTATTAACATTTTTTATTTTATGGCCGTTATTTACACTCGTAAGAGAGGGTTTATACGGTATTCAAAAAGGGTCTATCTATTTGACGATAAACAATATTAATGAAATAAAAGGAACAGTATTATTATTAATTCTTTCTCTAACTTTAGGAGGATTTTTAGGAGTAGCTAATGGTTGGATTTTAGCCAATTGCCATTTCAAAGGGAGAAAAGTTCTTAGGGTTTGCCAACTAATTCCTTTCGCAACTCCAGCGTATCTTTTAGCAGCTACATTCATTGACCTCGGTAGCATAAATTCCATCAGAATAACCGGTATGTTGTGGGGTGTAGTAATAATGGCATTCACAACCTATCCATATGTATTTCTACTAAGTTCAGAAAGTTTTGAGAAAGGTGGTAGAAAGCAAATTGAGGCATGCAGAACTCTTGGGATAGGTCCTTGGAAAAGTTTTTTTAGAATTTCTCTGCCAATAGCAATTCCCTCAATTACTGCTGGGTTAGCTTTAATGGCAATGGAAATCATAAATGAATTAGGTGCCGTTCAACTTTTAAATATTCCAAGTATTTCTGCTGGAATACTTGAGAGTTGGGTAGAGGAGGGGGAGCCTTCAGGTGCCATTGCTCTTGCCTTATTTGCTCTGATTTTAGTTTTTTTATTAGTTGCAATTGAACGCAAATCAAGAGAAAGAAGTAAACGATGGACAGACGGGATAAGTAGTGGAGGCTCACCAAAATGGGAGTTAAAAGGTATTAATCTATTCTTTGCTCAAGTTATAACCATTACTCCTCCAATTCTTACATTGGGTATTCCAATTACTTGGGCAATAATAAATATTGATCAGATGAATCAAGGCTTCAATACAGATTTAATTGGATTAACTATTAGAAGCTTTGGCTTAGCTTTAGTTGTTTCATTAATAACGATATTTATATCATTGGTTTTATCAATTTCCAAGAGATGGCAAAATCATCAATGGCTCAATATATTTACCTTCTTATCCAGTATTGGCTATGCAATTCCTGGATCTGTTTTAGCCCTTGCTCTTCTTTCCTTTAAAGGAAGTATCTGGCAAATAAACATATTAAGCTTACTAATCTGGGGGTATACCATTCGATTCCTAGCTGTTTCAAAAGGTGCACTTGATGCTGGCCTTGAGAGGGTTTCACCAAATATAGATAATGCAGCCATAAATCTTGGGAAGAGCTGGTCAGAGGTCCTTTTCAAAATACATCTACCACTTCTTAGAGGGCCTATGTTGGTAGGTGCACTTCTGGTTTTTGTTGACACAATAAAGGAATTACCACTAACTTTTATATTAAGACCATTTGATTTTGATACACTTTCAGTACGAATATTCCAATATGCAGGAGATGAAAGAGTAGCAGAATCTATCTTACCTTCATTGATAATAATTTGTCTGGGGTTAATAGCCTCTATGGCCTTAATACCAAGCTTAAATAACAGAAGTAATTAACATAGAATTTAAACTTTAAATAATTTTTTTACTGGATAAATTAAAGCTGCTAAGATATCAGAGATTGTTGAAACAAGACGATAGAAAAGCAATGAAGCCAAGAGAGGTGCTTCTGGTAAATGGGAACCAAGGCTATATAGAATCACAGATTCAAAGACACCTAAACCCCCTGGTGCTGCAGGTACTATAAGGCCAATTATCCATGCTAAAGAAAAGGTAGATATTAATTGACCCTGAGAAATTAATGACCCAATAGAAAATGCATTCATACAACATAAAAAACCCAGAAAGCGAGATAAAACAAATATAATTTCTACAAATAATGGTTTATAGGGATAAAACATCCTTATTGAAATATT
Organism: Prochlorococcus marinus str. MIT 1013; assembly: GCF_027359395.1. Lineage (NCBI taxonomy): Bacteria > Bacillati > Cyanobacteriota > Cyanophyceae > Synechococcales > Prochlorococcaceae > Prochlorococcus > Prochlorococcus marinus. The sequence continues at coordinate 1,976,570 of NZ_CP114778.1, read as the reverse complement.
CTGATTATTTTTAGCTAATTCTCTATCTTTAGGTTGATCAATCTTAATTAAAAAATTTGCCTTCATTGCAGACAATTTTTTAATTAAAAATTGTCTAAATACTGGCAAAAAGAATAAAGTAGATGACCAGCAAAATATAAAGATTAATATATTATAACTCGCAAAAGGTATAAAAATTAGACCTGCAACCAGCATTAACAATGGTTCCAATAAAATAGATTCTATTGATTTTTCAGTTGATAATTCCAATCGCAAAGTATTAAATCTAGATACAAAATGCCATATCCCTCCAGGTAAATATTTATATATATTTGAAGCCAAAAATATTTTTATTATATTCAACTTATTAGTATTACAACCAATGTTATTTATTAGAAGTTTCCATGCATATGCGTTAATAATTATACTTAAAAAACTAATTAAAACAGCTCCTAATAACCATAAGATCTGTTGCCTACCAATTGTCTGATTAGATAAAGACTCAAGATTTCCATATATTGAAGTACCAAGAAATGCAAAACAAATTAATGTTATCAAAAGTTTAATATTGATTTTAGAGATCATTACTAAAACAATATTATTTCTTATAATTTGAATCATATTAACATTAAGTGTCAAAAAGACCACTCATCTAATTCATAAAATCCTGATAATTCTATGATTAATTTCTGACGTATCTCTTCTATTGGAATTCCTGTATTTAATGTTATTCGAGTCAAGTCTTTATGTTCTATTTTTATTGAAATCTGTCCATTCGGTCTTATCACTTGTTTAATATTAACTGTCCCAAAAGTAGTTTCATGACTCACTGTTCTTCTTGGAAGTATCCAGCGGCTAATGTTATTTTCTCTTATTCCAATTGTAGTACTATAATTAAACCAAACTTCCCTAAGTAAATTTTTATACTTAGGGTAGACAATAGCTTGTATACATATACCTTTTCTATTTTTTTTCATGTCGACCGAATAACAAATAACATCTATAGCACCTGCAGACCTTAACCTTTCGATTAAAACCGCAACATCTTCAGGTGTGGAATCATCAATCCAGGCCTCCTGAGAAATTATAGTTTCATATGAAGGTTTTTTATTTTCAATATAATAATCATCTATTAGCAGAACTCGTAAAAAATTAGGTCGACAAATATTTTTAGTTCCTAATCCTACACCAATTTTTTCAATTTTTATTTTATCCGGTTTATCAAAATTATCTATAAAAGTTGCTATCAATGCGATTCCAGTTGGGGTCGTTATTTCACCAAAATATATATCATCAAGCAACGTTAATGGGATTTTTTTTTGCCTTGCTATCTCTAGAACTGTAGGTACTGGGACAGGCAGAGGGCCATGTGAAGTCGATACGATTCCTTTCCCGGAAGGTGGATTTGAAAAATAAATCTTGTGTGGCTTTAAAAAATCTATAGCAGAGCAAACATTAACAACATCAAGTATGGAATCAATTGAACCTACTTCATGAAAATGAACGTCTGAAATTTGATTCCCATGAACAATTGCTTCTGCTTCTGCAAGAATTTCAAAAACCCTAATAGACTTTTTCTTCACATAATCATTAAGGTTTGAGCCGAGAAGCAAGTTTTTTATATCATTAAGACTTTTATATAATTCCTTAAATTGAATTTCAGTTTTTGTACAGACAATTCCTTTGATACCTTCACTATCTCCCACATTGAATTTGAAGTTATAATTTTTATCTATATTTAAACTTACTAAATTATCCAAGAAAATATATTTTGGAACACCTAAATCAAATAATGCTGATGCGAGCATATCTCCAGATATACCAAGGCTACAATCAATAAAAATAGATTTCATTTATAAGTAAATTTACAATCAGTTTTATAACTAGAATACATTGATATAAGTTTTTTTTAATAAGGCTAATTTTTATTTCTTAAGATTTTTCTACTTTTATTTTTTATTTGTTGTTGAGAAAGAGGGCCTATTATTTTAAAATCCTCAACCAAAAGTTGATAGTCAACACGACGAACATCAAGACTAATAAAATGTTTTAAGTAATTAATAGGAACTTCACCTTTAAGATTTACTTTAAAAGGTAAAGCTTTCTTTTGCTGATTTCTTGGCTTTTGACGAATTTTTATCACTACCTCCTTTTCTTCTGGCTTAGTAAAAATCAATTCTCCTCTTATTGAAAAATAATCATCACCTTCCAATAGATCATCAGAATCAACATTGAGACTTGAAGCTTCATTCAATCCTTTGCTCTCCACATCATCTTTTTTCAAGGTACTAGGTTCCCAAATCCCTGTGATTTGTAAATGAAGATTTTGATTATTCCTACATCTTGGATATACGACCCAGAGGTGAGGTTTTTCTAGAGAAACGTAGTTACGAATCAAAGTTATGACTCTACCAAGCACAACTGAATCTATTTCATTACCTTTAGAATCAATTAGAGCTCCACGAGTAAAGATGTCATCATCTTGGGGTTTGTAAATGCCTCTAACTAATCCAATTGCCCGGTATTGCAATGGATCAGTTACCGAGGGGATTGGATGGTTCTGCATCTATTTAATAAATAGGCCATGAGTGACCAATCTTAAATTTACCAAAATCTTAAAATAGTATTGTGATTTATTCATTTGGGACATTTTCAAACTCTGACTGATCCAATGCATTGATAGCTTCATCGAGTGCATCTGATGGTGTTGTAGCATTATCCATCGCTCCTGCTTGCTTAAGACGGTTCATCAAATCGAATGGATCTATTGGTAAACCTTGATCAATTTGATCTTCTGTATCAAAAGTACTGTAAATGTCTTTTTTCTCATCAATTGAATAATTTTTTAGTTCTGAAATTCTTATTGTTCTTGAAGTAGAAGAAAAAACTTGCCCTGCCGTAACTAAAATTGGTGCTAAACAAGTGAAAGCCAACAGTAATTGACCATTAATAAAACGTGCAGTTTGGCTCAAAACTAAACTTTCGTCTGAATTTACATAATAATAACTTAAGTAATAAATTTTTAAGTCTTGCTTGTTGCAACCTGGAATGTCAATTCTATTCGTTCAAGAATAGATCATGTCAAAGAATGGCTCGTCACTAACAAGATTGACATTCTTTGCTTACAAGAGACAAAAACAGAAGATAAGTTTTTTCCAATTGAAATTTTTTCAAACCTTGGTTATGAGGTTTCAATCTCTGGGCAAAAGTCTTACAATGGAGTAGCAATAATAAGTCGATTCCCAATTAATAATATCAAGATTGGTTTTAATGAAGTAATCAAGGACCATAAAGATTTAGCTATATTAAATGAGCAAAAAAGAATTATAAGTGCTGAAATTAATGACATTAGAATTATAAATGTTTATGTTCCAAATGGATCATCTATAAATTCAGATAAGTTTTTTTATAAAGAAAAATGGCTAGAATGTCTACAGTTTTATCTAAGAGAAATCAATTCAAATCATCCACCTATATGTTTATTAGGAGACTTTAATATTGCCCCTGAAGATAGAGATATACATACACCAAACAACTATAAAGAATCAATTATGGCTTCTTCAAAAGAAAGAAAATTACTTAGAGATGCTTTAGGAGAGAAATTAGAAGATGTTTTTAGAATTTTTGAACCAGGTGATAAAAATTGGTCTTGGTGGGATTATCGCCATTCAGCCTGGGAAAGAGACAAGGGTTGGCGAATAGATCATATTTACTTAACAGAAGATATTCTTTGTTGTGCCAATAGTTGTTGGATCGACAAAGAGCAAAGATCTAGAGAAAAACCAAGTGACCACGCGCCTGTAGTTGTCGACATTAGCTGGCCTCCTTCAGATGATGAAAATGAATTTTTCTTTTAAAAATTTGGTTTTTTTCTATTTTCAAATCATCACAGAATTAACAAATCAAATATTTACAATCAGCCAAAAAATATTAAATTCGGGTGGCATCATCACCAATAAAGTCAGTCAGCCACTTGTTTTTAGGATTAGACTCATTTATCGAGATGGTCCTATTAAAGATTAAAAAAAAATAACCAGATGCTGAACAGATTCAAAAATTTAGACGAATCAGTCACTTTTAGGCCATTATGGCTGACTGTGTTTATTAGCTCATTCGCTGAGGTGCTGTGACAGACGCGTTGAACACAAAAAGATCTGAAGAAATTTTTGGCTCTGCCAAAAATTTAATGCCTGGTGGAGTCAGTTCACCTGTAAGAGCTTTCAAATCTGTTGAAGGGGATCCAATCGTTTTTGATCGAGTGAAGGGTCCTTATGCCTGGGATGTTGATGGAAACAGATACATCGACTATGTAGGTAGCTGGGGACCCGCGATTTGTGGGCATGCTCACCCAGAGGTAATTTCCGCTCTTCAAGAAACACTTGAAAAAGGTACGAGCTTCGGAGCACCATGTGTGCTCGAGAACAAGCTTGCTGAAATGGTCATAGATGCCGTACCAAGCGTCGAGATGGTTCGCTTTGTTAATAGCGGTACTGAAGCCTGTATGGCTGTTCTTCGTTTAATGAGAGCCTTTACTGGTAGGGACAAAGTTATCAAGTTCGAGGGTTGCTATCACGGGCATGCAGATATGTTTTTGGTGAAAGCAGGCTCAGGAGTAGCAACACTCGGCCTACCAGACTCACCAGGTGTTCCAAGAAGTACAACCGCCAATACGCTTACTGCTCCTTATAACGATCTTGAAGCTGTAAAAGAGCTTTTTGCTGAAAACCCAGATGCCATTTCTGGAGTCATTCTTGAGCCAGTTGTTGGAAATGCAGGCTTCATTACACCTGAACCAGGATTTCTAGAGGGATTGAGAGAGGTAACCCAGGAGAACGGTGCTCTTTTAGTTTTTGATGAAGTAATGACAGGTTTTCGGATCAGCTTTGGAGGCGCGCAAGAGCGTTTTGGAGTAACTCCTGATTTAACCACTATGGGGAAGGTGATTGGGGGAGGACTTCCAGTCGGGGCCTATGGCGGTCGCAAAGAAATCATGTCAATGGTTTCGCCTTCTGGCCCTATGTATCAAGCTGGTACATTGAGCGGTAATCCTCTTGCTATGACAGCCGGAATTAAAACTCTTGAACTTCTTAAGCAAGAAGGTACCTATGAAAAATTAGAAGCTCTTACGAAAAAGCTTGTCGATGGAGTCATTACAGCTGCTAAAGAAGCAAATATTGCCATTTATGGTCAAAGCATTAGCGCAATGTTCGGTTTTTATCTCTGTGAAGGACCAGTTAGAAACTTTGAAGAAGCTAAATCTGCTGATACAAATCGGTTTAGTAAATTGCATAGACTGATGCTTCAAAAAGGTGTTTATTTAGCTCCAAGTGCATTCGAAGCGGGTTTTACATCACTTGCACATTCTGAAGATGATATAAATTCGACAATAAAAGCTTTTCAAGAAAGTTTCTCTGAAATCTAATAAAAAAAATCCAATTTAAATTAATAAATTGGATTTTATATAGTCAATTTTCAAGTCTAATTAATTTTTTCCTCTAACAATTACAGGAACATTTCCTGAACTATTTCCTGGCAATGAAGGAACAACTTGTGTCTCGCCATTCCATTTATCTAAAAACAATTTGAAAAGAACTTGATCATCGAGACTTTTATTTAATGTATCGTATCTAAGAGCTTCTTGCTCTGCTATTTTAACTTCAGTTTGAGCTCTCAATAACTGCTGCTCAGCAATCTGTTTTTGTTCGATAGCTGCTCGATATTCATCAGCGATAGTCAAACCAGTCAAATCAAGTGATTGAACATCAACATAGTCAAACTTATTAAGTTCATCAGCTACTGTTTGCTCAACCAACTCAGAAATATCACTCCAGGAACTTGCTATTGTTACCAACTCATACTTTGAAAAAACAGACTTGAGTGCTTTAAGTAATGATGGTTGAATAATTCTGTTATAAATCTCTCTATCGTTATAAGAGATAGTTTTAAAGACTCTTCCAGCCTCATTAGGCTTTAGAGCATATTTAACAGTGGCCGTGGCAGAAATGACTTGTAGATCTTTGGTTAATGAATCAAACTTTTCAGGTCTAACTTGGGTTTGAACATTAAAAGGATAAGTATTTTGAACAAAAGGTACTTTGAAATTCAAGCCAGGTTTACGTGAGCCACCACTTACTTTTCCTAATGTTGTGACAACTGAAACTTGTCCAGCAGGAACAACGAAAAAGGCTTGAGTAAGAAGTAAAAATCCGGTAAATGAAAGGACGAGTAGAAGAGTTGTTGTTCCACCTGGTCCATTCGGAGTCACATTACGAAATGGAGTTGTCATAAAAAAGATTCTCTAAAGATAATTTTATGTTGATTTAGCAAGTATTGCGAAAATTGTTAGATAGAAAAGATAATAAATTTATTTTTGAATCAGCCAAATTGTCATTTTAATAAATAAAAAGCATCTCTCTTCTTTACCTAAGCCATATCTCTAGCTGTTTTTAAAACCTTCAGATAAAGTTCTTCATCAATCTCCCTAATATCATATTCTGTTGGCATCACCCCATGCTTATGCTCATGGACAATCATCCAACATGTTCTTTCTAATTCTTTTTTTGACTTTCCAGATAAAACAACTGCTTTTTCAGAAAGTCTTTCTATTAATTGCTCCATAACAAAAAATCTTAGTAATAAAGTTTTTAATTATTAATTTACTATCTATAATTTTGAAATTGTAGAGCTATTTCTAAATCATCTTCCTGCTTCTTTATTAAATTAATTGCAGATTGCAAATCATCTTTATTTTTACCTGTAATCCTCAAGCTATCTCCTTGTATTGATACAGTTACTTTCTTCATGTTGTCTCGAACTAACTTACTTAATTTCTTTGAGATTTCTTGAGGCAAGCCTTTCTTTAATTTAACAATTTGCATTACCATATTTCCTCCTATAATTTCAATTTTTTGAAAATCAAATATCTTTAATGATAAATTTCTTTTAGTAGCTTTCTGTAATAAAATATCTTTTACAGCCTCGATTGTCATATCACTTAGAGAGACAATAGATAATTCATCTTCTTTAATATCAATTTTTGTCTTCGAGTCTTTAAGATCATACCTTTGATCGACTTCTCTCCTCAATTGATCAATAGCATTTACTAATTCCTGCTGATCAAATTCTGAAACCACATCAAAAGAATAAGAAGAAGGCATGAAAATTTCCATTTGTTTCCATCATTTTATGAAAAAAAAGCCAAATTGCTTACGAAATATACTTATGAGATATTTCGTAAATTAAAAATATCCAGAAGCAAATAGTTGTCTCTGATTGAAATTAATCAAAAAACATCAAACTCACAACCTTTCCCATATCTTCAGCACTATGGCAACTACTCAATAATGTTTCACTGTCATGGAATGCGAAACAAATCAATTGATCACATCTGTTAATAATTTCTTGATTGCAAAGACTACTTGCCATTGGCAAAGGTAAATCATTATTGTCTTCTTTCTCTATTAGATGTAGAACGCTACCAAGAATATCCTTGACCTCTGCAGTTTGCCTATCAAGAGACTGAGGCAATAAAACAGTTAAGAGAGAGGGATTAACATCTAGAACCGCTCTAATTACTGCAGCATTTACGCCTTGAGAACCTGAAGTAATTATCGAATGACCCTCTTGAGCCAAAGACCGTGCAATTAATTCGACTATATGGATAGATACAACAGGCACATGCCTGCTCCCTAGAAAAGCTATTCTTCTTTTTCCCTCGTTTTTCAACAAGGCCAATTCCTGAGCGAGAGTATCAACTCGTCCCAATGCAGGAAGATCGAGCGATCTGCTCAAGGACATCCTAATTCAGATAATGTAAAGTTAGCACTATTAGTGAATTCCAGTAAAAATTCCCAAAGTTTTAAAGATTCGATGAAGATCACAATGTTCTTGAACTAAACGAAAGGCATAAGTAGCTTTGACAGTTTCATGAAGACGAACATGACCAAATGCTTGCTCAATAACCTCAACTGTTGAGAGTGTATCTCTATCAACTTTCAATAGTGGAACTTCCAATTCTTCTGATCTATTAATTAATTGTGGTAATGGTTCACCTGCTCCAGTAAGTATTAGACATTGAGTAGAGGCTTCCAAAGCCGCCAATTGAATATCAGTTCGATCAGCTCCTGTCACTACGGCCATATTACGCCGTCTACGAAAAAATTCCATTGCACTATTAACACTCATCGCACCTATACTCAATGTTTCTACCATCAACTCAAGCCTTTCAGAACAACAAATAACTCGAGCATTTAGACGTCTAACCAATTCTTCCACAGTGACACTCCTCAGCAAAGGAGACCTAGGCATTACTCCAAAGACCTCTAAACCTAGTGACTTAAGAGATGGAACTATATTCTCTTTAATATCCTTGATTTGATCAGGGTTCACAGCATTTAAAACAACACCACATAAATTTTCTCCAAGTTGATTTTTAGCATCCAATAAAGCTTCAACACTTCTACTATCTTGCCAGAAATGAGCAAGTAATACTTGAGCGTTTAAACCTTTAGCGAGTTGGCTTAGACTTAATCCATATAAAAGTCCTTCATGTAAGCTGCCGGCCGCCTCAAGAATATTGATAACCTTATCCGAAGAATCAAGAGAGGATTTAAACTCCTCAAATTTAATTCCAGCATCTAAAATATTTTCCTGAATCCTTCTGCTTGCTGTAGAGGCGGCCAAAAACTGAATGGAAGGAATTAAATTTTCAGCAGATAAATTTAATGTCTCTCCAACAAACCTGACATCATCATCAATCAGATCTTGATTATCTCCACTACCCGAGACATTTAATTCAAGACTTGTGGCTAATGGCTTACCAAATCTAACCAAATGATTAGAAGCAATCAAATTTCTTGCAATACCAAGAACTAATGCTGATTTACCGCTAAATGGTTCACACGATCCTATTAGAAAGGTCTTGCTCATTAATTAAAGACCTGATGAGAGATTAATAACTTTATAAGTTTAGGCTTTTTGAAAAACTTCTCAACACCAAATCTGTATAAAATTCTAATTAGACAAAAATACTCTAGTAATTCCTATTTTTTGGAAGAAATACAATGGATTCAATTAAATGAACAAAAACTTATCAAAAAGTTCAAGGTTTAAAGGGTTAAGAATTGCCATAACGGGTGCAACCGGGAGTCTTGGTAAGTCTCTTATTCAGGAACTGAAAAAAAAGGGGGCTTATATGGTTGGGTTAACTCATAGCAAAAAAAACCATGTTAACTCTGATGCAAGCGCACCGAATGAATGGATTTACTGGTCATGTGGAAAAGAAGATGAACTCTCAAGTAGTCTTAAAAATATTGATATTTTAATACTTAACCATGGATTTAATCCAAAAGAAATTATTGATTTCAATGAAATAAATAAAGCTATAGAAATCAATGCACTGAGCTATTGGAGATTGATTAAAATCTTTGAGGACTTAGCAATAGATAATAATGAAGATAGTACAAAGGAAATATGGATAAATACATCAGAAGCAGAGATCCAAATAGCTTTTAGTCCTGTATATGAAATAACAAAACGTCTAATCGGTGAACTAGTAAGTTTAAAAAAAAGTAAATTATCAATTGAAAAAAGTAATTACTTGATTATCAAAAAATTAATACTAGGCCCCTTCAAATCGAAATTAAACCCACAAGGAATTCTGAAACCTGAATTTGTAGCAGAAAGAATAATCAAAAAAGCAGAAAAAGAAAATTATTTAATTATAGTAACTCCCAATCCGATAACATATTTATTAATGCCAATTATTGAATCCATTCGAATATTATATTCAAAATTTATAAAAATAATTTACTCAAACTAATCAACTTAAAATCAAATCAGTCTCCTCTGTCAGTAAGTATCTCGAAACCATTTTTTGTAACCAAAACAGTATGCTCCCATTGAGCAGATAGATTTCCATCTTTTGTAATTACTGTCCATCCATCTCGAAGAGTCTTACAATGCTTTGAACCAAGATTAATAATAGGTTCAACGGCTATAGTCATCCCCTCTCTTAGAGAGACATTTGGTAAATCATTAGTTCTAAAATTAAAAACCGAAGGTTCTTCATGAAGGTTCCTACCAACTCCATGACCAGTGTAATCTTCGACTACACTATAACCATTCGCTTTCACATAATCTTCGATAGCTCCAGCTATATCAAGAAGTTTATTTTGTGGCTTAATTTGTTTAATTCCAAGCATCAAAGCTTCTTTCGCTACTTTACTTAGTTCAATTGCTTCATCTGAAGATTCACCTACACAAATAGTTATACAACTATCACCGTGGTAACCATTATAAAAAGCTCCTGTATCTACTTTAAGTAAATCTCCCTCATTAATGATTTTTGTCTTACTTGGTATTCCATGAACAACCTCATTATTTATGCTTGAACATATACTCCCTGGAAAGCCATGGTATCCTTTAAAACTTGGTTTTGCATCATGATCTCTTATTCGTTTTTCTGCATATTTATCTAAATCCAAGGTAGACATTCCAGGTTTGACTAGGTCTCTAATTTCACTTAATACAGTTGCAACTATTTTGCTAGATTTACGCATAATTTCTATCTCTCTAGAAGACTTAATTTCAACTCCTCTCCTTTGTTGAATAACAGGCCCATTATTTATAGGTTTTTTTGAATTTGCAGATGAAAGAAGATCAGAAAATAGTTTCATTGTTTAGGAAAAAAGTAAAAACCTCAAAATTTGCATTTATTAATTATCTAATAATAGTTAAACTACCAAATGGTTAGGGAGACTTTCATTAAAAAAATTCTTTATCTTTAATAAAATTTCTATATTAAAGTAGTTTTTTAAAAGACTGATTTTTTTTAAATGAGCAATCAATGACTAGATAAAAGCTAAATGGAAAAATCTTGGTCAGATAGAAACGAAAAAATCAGATGTATAAAAATTTTTAATTTGAGAAACAAGCGGTTACAATATACGTTCGGTCAAATTAAGAGTAATTGGTGATGTCTGTTGATTCTAAAGAGCCCTCTTCAGAAGAGGTACAAGTTGAAGACGAATCAAATGCTCCAAAGGAGTCTGGAGTAAAAAATGCGTCTCAAGCAAAATCTAAAGGAAAGAAAATTTCAATCAAAAAACTCTCTCCTACAGAAATAATAAAGACTTTTGAAGATTCTCAACTAAGCAAAGATCTCCCTGATATCTACGTTGGAGATACTGTTCGTGTTGGTGTCCGAATAAGTGAAGGTAATAAGGAGAGAGTTCAGCCCTATGAAGGAGTCGTAATAGCAAAGCGACATGGAGGGATTCATCAGACAATCACAGTAAGACGCATTTTCCAAGGGATAGGAGTTGAAAGAGTTTTTCTGGTTCACAGTCCTCAAGTTGCATCCATTAAGGTTGAGCGCCGAGGTAAAGTAAGAAGAGCGAAGCTTTTCTATCTGCGTGAGCGAGTGGGCAAAGCCACACGCGTAAAGCAGCGCTTCGACCGCTGAGGTTTCGGCCTCCTCAATCAAAAGTCATTGGTCAACAATGACTTAAAGGGTATATAAAATGCGCCGTTAGTTCAGTTGGTAGAACGCAGGTCTCCAAAACCTGATGTCGGGGGTTCAAGTCCTCCACGGCGCGTTCGAAAACCTTTTTTGCAGTTACTTATTTAAAGAATGGAGTTAGATCTTCAACCTGGCGATGTCGTAAAAGTTCTAGAGTCAGCCGCCTTAGGCTGGGTCAGGGCTCGAGTTATTCGTGTAAAATCAGGTGGCCGTGTAGTAGTGCAAAGCGACCAAGGCCGCGAGTTCACAGCTCGTGGAAATCAAGTTAGGCTTATAGAGCCTGCAGGTTTCCGTCCTTAAAAACCATCTACTTATTTAGTTTTATTTCATGAGGATTTCTCTCTTGATTGAGAGTGAGCTTGAAAAAAACCTTATAAAGATAGTTCTTAAGTCAACAATATTAATCCTTAGTTGACTAGAAGGCATTTTGAGGATGATACTCATTGGGGCAATACTAAGGATTTCTAATGAAAGATAAAATCCTTTTCAAGGCCTAAAACTGGGACCGTAGTTCAACTGGTTAGAGCACCGCCCTGTCACGGCGGAAGTTGCGGGTTCGAATCCCGTCGGTCCCGTATCTCAATCGAATTAGAGCTTTGACAGTTAGGGTAAGATTGGCACCAAGTCCAACTGGAACACTTCATTTAGGAACAGCTAGAACGGCCCTATTCAACTGGTTATTTGCAAAAAAAGAAGGTGGAACTTTCCTCTTAAGAATTGAAGATACTGATACTGAAAGATCAAAAGAGGAGTATATAAAAAATATCTACGATGGCCTCCAATGGCTAGGAATTAACTGGAATGAAACCCCAATAATTCAAAGTGAAAGAGTAAACGAACACAAACAAATTATAAAAGCTCTTATTGCTAAAGGATTTGCATATAGGTGTTATGTATCAGAAGCTGAACTAGATGAAATGAGAGAAACACAAAAGAGAAATGGCTTAGCTCCAAAATATGACAACAGGCACAGAAATTTAACTCCAGAGAAAGAATCTGAATTTATAAAGAGTGGAAGAGAAGCTGTTATCAGATTCAAAATCAGTGATCAAAAATTAATTTCATGGAATGACTTAATTCGAGGAGAAATGACCTGGAGTGGGAAAGATTTAGGCGGTGACATGGTCATTGCAAGAAGAGCACCAGCAGATTCAATTGGCGACCCCTTATATAATTTAGTTGTTGTAGCTGATGATTCAGCAATGAAAATCTCTCATGTCATAAGGGGAGAAGATCATCTTGCAAATACAGCAAAGCAAATTCTTCTTTACGAAGCTCTTGATCTCAAGATTCCAGTTTTCGCTCATACTCCTTTAATTCTTAATTCTGAAGGGAAAAAACTTTCAAAAAGGGATGGGGTTACTTCTATTTCTGAATTCAAAAAGATGGGTTACACATCTGAAGCGATGGCAAATTATATGACTCTACTTGGCTGGTCAGTTCCAGAGGGAATTAATGAGAGATTCAAAATTTCAGAAATTTCAGAAATTTTCAGTTTTAAAAAGGTTAATAAAGCTTCAGCAAAATTTGATTGGGACAAATTGAACTGGCTCAACTCTCAAGTAATTCATGAAATGTCAGCTGAAACTCTATTGGAAAACTTAGATCCTTTGTTCAAAGAAAATGGTTGGTATATACCAAGTCAAGAATGGGGAAACGATCTTGCAGATCTAATAGGACCGTCAATGGTTCTCATTAGTGATGGAGTTGATCAAGCTAAACCTTTTTTTGAAGAACCTGAATTAATGAATGACGGTAAAAAGCAATTGGAAATTAAAGAAGCAAAATTAATTTTAAAGTTTATTCTTAAAAAGCTAGAAAACTCATATTCTGCATTCATTAGTAAAGAAGAAGCTGTTGATTTAATAAATCAAGTAATAAAAAACTGCGAAGTAAAAAAAGGTCTGGTTATGAAAAGTCTTAGAGCTGCATTTTTTGGAACTCTCAATGGGCCAGATTTAATTCAAAGTTGGATTTTACTCTCAAGATTCAGTAAAGATAGAGCCCGTATTAGTCGGTTTATCTAGATTTTGATCTTCATCCAATAAACCCAACATTTTTGCTAAAGGTTGAGCTGTTAAACCTTGTATGCCAACTGTCATCAATATTGTCAAAAAGACTAATCCCTGAAGTTTTCCTGCTCCTAAAACACCCGCCTGCTCCAATCTAATGGAAAACAAAGAAGCAACTGCAGCAGTAACTATTCCACGCGGAGCTAACCAACCAAGAAACAATCTTTGCTTATTATCAAGAGGTAGACCATAAGTTGCGATCGATACAGCTATTGGCCTCACAACAATCATCAAAAAAAGCACACAAGTTATACCTCCCCACCCCAAAGGACTTAATTCCCCCCATGAAACATCTGCTGCTAATAGAGGGAAAAGCATGGTTATTGCTAACTGAGCTAATTCTCTTATTAATTTGTCAAGTTCATTCGCCTGTGTAGAGGGTCTTTGTCCTACAACAAACCCTGCGGCAACAGATGCAGGCAAGCCTGATTCAGGTAATAACCATTCGCAGACTCCATAAAGTAAAAAAACCACCCCAAGAGTGAGTTGCAATCTAAGCCCGATATAAGGCTCGGATCGTAAGCGCTTAAGACATTCTGAAAGCAATAAGCCCCCAATTGAACCTATTAAGACTCCTCCTCCAAGTCTTGAAAGCAGTCCAAGCAATAGCTCTCTCCAGCCATGCAAATCTCCTACAACAAGCTCTAACAACAATAGTGCTAGGACTGCCCCAATAGGTTCGAGTATCAAACCTTCCGCTTCTAGAACATCACTTAATGGAGATGCAAGTCGAATTTGTCGGACTAATGGAGTCACAACAGTTGGCCCAGTAGCAAGAACAATTGCGCTATAAACTCCTGCTACTGACCAACCAAGTCCTGCAAACCAATGCGCAGCAAGGAAACCAGCTGCTAATGAAATAATTAATCTAATTGAAGAAATTCTAAGAACTATTGACTTAATGGGCCCTGCTGGAAATCGAAGATTCAAGCCACCATCAAATAAAACAAGGCTTACCAATAAACCAACTATTGTTTCCAACCCCTTGCCCAGATCTAAAGGTTCAACTAATCCAAGACCTGATCTTCCAATCAACAAGCCAGATAGCAATAATAAAACTACCCCAGGAAGTCCTGTTAGCACTGATAGTAATCTCGCACCAGCTCCAGAAAAAACTGTGATACCCCAGAGCAAGCCCAGCCTCTCAGGAGTCATAAATAACTAGCAATGAAAACATAAGAGAGTATCCATTAAATCTACCTAATAAAAATAAATAAGTTAATGAGCTGATTTTACTTACATATTCTTATAGAGTAGCAACCCTTTGAATCCAAATATTATTTATAATTTAGAAAAGAATTGAAAAAACCAATTAAAAAATTATATATTAAATTTTCTTAGTAAAGAGTCATTAGGCATATATAAAGGGTGTCGAGGGTTCCCTTTTTTGCTAAGACCAAGACTTAAAACACGTTTATAAAAATTATTTTTGTTTGACTTGAAATTTGAAAAATTTTTAATTAATTTTAGAACCTTACGATCACGTCCATTTAATTGACCTTTATCACCCCATCCTAACCACAAGTCACAATTATTATTTTCACTCCAAAATTCTAATGATTTTAAAGTAATTAAATTATTATTTTCTCCTATTGGATCATTGCTTTTTGATAGTTGAATAGGAGACTTGGAAATCTTTCCAAATAGATTAATTATATAAATATTTTTGTAATTCCATCTCGAACAAAAATTAATTATCCTTGTAAGAGTCCTATCGTTATTCGATGAATTTGCTTTTGATGGATTCAAACCAATAAAAATTACCGTCTTTTTACCAATTAATAGCTCTCTTTTTAAAATCCATCGATATGATCCGCATTCACTAAATAAGCAAAATGACAACAAACAACTAAAACCAGATAATACCCTAGAACTAATGGTTTTTTCTAACCAGAAAAAATTAAATTTGAAACTAAAAGGATAGTTAATACAATAATCAAACCTGCTATTGCCATTCGGCCGTTCCATATCTCAGCTTGAGGAGTGAATCCTCTTTTCCATGAATTAAGTTCACTTGAGCTTGCAAGCCTAGTAGATTTATTTGCTTCATCTCTTTGCTTTGAAGACATAATAAAAGCTTAAAAATATAGATTAGAAAGGAGGATTGGAATCATAAAGTAAATCAGATTTTTCTAAAGGCCAACGAGCGGAAACACCCAGTTCCATTGAACTTTGGATATTTTTTGATGTTAACCTTAACAAAGCTGCAGCACCAATCATTGCCGCATTATCAGTACAAAATTCCATTGGTGCAAGAGCAATATTAATTGAATTTTCAGATGCTTTTGCAATCATCATTTCCCTTAATCTCTCATTTGCAGCAACTCCTCCCACTAAAACAAGAGAATTTAAACCTTGCTCAAGAACGCATCGAAAGCTCCTCTCTACTAAGACCTCAGCCACTACGTTTTCAAAACTTGCAGCGATATCCTCTATTGGTAATTTTTTATTTTCTGACTTGATTTTTTCTACCTGTCGAAACACAGCCGTTTTCAAACCACTAAAAGAAAAATCATATGGGTAAAAACCACCTTCAGGCTTGGAGACTCTCCCTTTGGGAAATAAAAATTTTTTTGGATCTCCAGATTTACCTATTTTTTGAATTGCCGGCCCGCCTGGATATGAGAGTCCCAAAAGTCTTGCGACCTTATCAAAAGCTTCTCCAGCAGCATCATCATGACTTCTACCAAGACGTTGATACTTATGTTGAATATCTACTTTTATCAATTCAGTATGTCCTCCGCTAACCAATAAGACTAGAAAAGGTGGTTTAGGATGGTTTTCTGACAAATATATTGATGAAAGATGCCCCTCCAAATGATGAATTCCTAAAAATGGAATTTGATGCAAATTAGCTAAAGTTCTTGCAGTAATTGATCCGACCAAAAGTGAGCCTGCTAAACCTGGAGTAACAGTTGCGGCCACAGCATCTATGTCTTTCATCTGTAATTTTGATTTTGCAAAAACCTTTTCAATTAAAAATGGAAGATTTTCAACATGTCTTCTTGACGCAATTTCCGGAACAACTCCACCCCAATTAGCATGTTCTTCAATTTGTGAAGCTATTTCATTAGCTATCAAATCAATTTTTCCTTTTTCATCTGAAACTAAAGCTGCTGCAGACTCGTCACAACTTGTTTCGAGGGATAAAATTATTGACATTTATAGCTAATGATCAACTAAGTTTAGTATTGAAATCCCATTAAAACAGGGCAACAGATAAAAATCAGAACTCATGAGTCGTCTTTTATCAATTCTACTTTCAGCATTTCTTTTCTTAGGAATAGCTCCTATAGCTAATGCAAGGCCAGGCCCAGCACTAAACGCTGATAGAGCTCCTACAGATTTCACAGCTTCTGCTTTGGTCTCTTGTGCTGATAATCCTCGTTTCCAAGAGAGAGCAAGCGCCGCCTCCACAGACCAGGCCATAAAAAGATTTGCAAGATATAGCAAAGCCTTATGTGGAGATGATGGGCTTCCTCATTTAATAATTGGTCCACCTATTGAGCCTTGGGGTGCATGGATTAATCGAGGTCATGAAGGAGATCTACTTATTCCTGGAGTAATGTTTATCTATATTGCAGGTATTATTGGTTGGTCAGGAAGGGAGTATGTAAGAGCTGTTAGAGGTAAAAAGAACGCTGCAGAATTTGAAATTATTATTGATACTGATCTTGCTTGGCAATGCTTAAAAAGAGGTGCCGCTTGGCCTTTACAAGCAAACAGAGAGGGAAAGAATGGAGAGCTTAGGGAAAAAGACAATAATGTTTCTCTTAATGGTCCAAGAGGCTAAGAAATTATTTTTCTAATTAAAAAAATCACTTAATTTTTCTTAATCATGTTTCAATTATTTCGTACCAAATGGTTTAGATCAGCACCAGTCGTCGCAACTATTTGGATCACATTAACAGCAAGTATTATTGTTGAATTTAATAGATTTGTGCCTGACTTGCTTTTCCACCCAATGTCTTTTTAAGAATATAAATTATTAATTAAGTTAAAGTTTTTAATCCCATTAAGCCTTCAATTTCCTTGAAGGCTTTTTCAATATCTTCATTAATAACTACAGCATCAAACTCCTTTTTCGCAACAAGTTCCTTATTTGCTATTTTCAAACGATCTTTAATAGCTTCTTCATTCTCAGTACCTCTGCCTCTAATCCTTTTTTCAAGTTCAGATAAATTAGGTGGTGCTAAAAATATTTGTAATGCTTCAGGAAACGACTTTCGAATTTGTCGAGCTCCTTCTAATTCGATTTCAAGAAGAACATTAGTTCCTTTTTCTATTTTTTCTTTAACTATTTTTTTTGGGGTTCCATAAAAATTATTAGAGAATGAAGCCCACTCCAGAAAACCTTGATTATCAATTATTTCTTGAAAATTTTTCTTTTCTAAGAAAAAATAATGTTCTCCATCAATTTCTCCAGATCTTGGCTGGCGAGTAGTAGCAGAAATAGAAAGCCATACATCACTATGACTATCCAGGATTTTCCTAACAATTGTTCCTTTACCCACCCCGCTTGGGCCAGTGAGAACAGTAAGATTTCCTGAAGATGACATAACCAAATCCTATCTAATTTACCTAATAAAGGTTAATTACATCATTTATGAAGTTAAAAGGATGATAGATGAACAAAGTTCCCATTCAAATTATGGACTTAACAACCCTTAAAGCGGTTGTATTTGAACTTAGTCAAGACATAGTTCCAAGTCGATTTGAAAATGCACAGCAAATTGATTCACATACTATTCAACTAGGATTTAGAACCCTAGAAAAGCTTACATGGATAGAAATAAGCTGGCTTGCCGAATCTCCAAGAATTGTATCAATACCGCCACCAAAAAGATATGGGGAGAAAAGTACATTAGCGAAACAAGTAAAACATTTATTGGTCAATTTAGCTCTGGTAGAAATAACACAAACTGGTTTTGAAAGAATAGTAAGATTTAAATTATCTAGCAGACCTGGAAAAGAGATAGAGAAAGAATTGATAGTCGAGTTGATGGGTAGACACAGTAATATTTTACTTTTAGATAGCAAAAAAAAAGTAATTACTCTTGGGAAACAAATAAAAGAGAGTCAATCAAGATTAAGGCCAATAGGAACAGGAGATATCTATACTTCCCCTCCACCTCTTAAAGGCTTAATTCCTGATTACTCTGAATCATTCAATTCATGGAAAGATAATATTTGCTTAGTTCCATCAACATTTAAGAATAGTCTAAAAGATACTTACCAAGGAATAAGTCCTGCTCTAACATTACAAATTGCAGGCAATAATTATAACGACGCTATCAATATAATAAATCAATCAGTAACAAGTATTGAATTAGATATATGGGAAGCAATATATAAAAAGTGGAAAGAGTGGCTATTAGATATTGAGAATAACAATTACTCTATTAATTTTAAAGGAGCAACTGATTTTGTAGTCTGGGGACAAATGAAGTCAAACGCTAAAAATAGTAAAATAGGAATTAGCCTTAGCATCTATTATTCAAATAAAATTGCAGAAAGAAAAATAAATTCTATTAGAGAAAAATTGAAACAAGATCTAAAGAATTCGAAAGATCACGAAATCAGAAAGCTTGAGGAACAGGAATTACTAATTCAAAATATTTCTGAATATATAACGATGCAAAACAAGGCTAATAATCTTCTCACTTTACAATCTCCCACTAAGAAGCAAATAATTGAGGCTCAAAGACTATTTAAAGAGGCTAAAAGGAAAAAAAGATCTAAAGAATCAATTCTAAATAGAATCAATTTTTACAAGAAAAAAATATCAAATATTGAATATTGTGAATTATTTCTTAATTCATTAATGTATGGTGAAAATAATGATAACAAAAACAATCTAGAATCCATTATTGAACTTAAAGAAGAAGTCGAGGAATATATTTGCATTAAAAAAAATACATCCAAGTTTAAATCAAATAGGAATAAAGAACAGACTTCAAATATAAAAGAGATTCAAAGTCCAAGTGGTCTAAAGATTCAAATAGGAGGTAACAACAGGCAAAACGAATTAATCAGTTTAAGGAAAGGAAAGAAAGGTGACCTTTGGTTTCATGCGCAAGAATCACCTGGAAGCCATGTTGTACTGAAATCATCCAACGGACTTTTCGATGAAAAAGATATTCAATTAGCAGCTGATTTAGCTTCTCTCTTTAGCCGGGCTAGAGCTAACAAGCAAGTACCAATTTTAATGGTGCCAATTGAAAATCTTCAAAGGATATCAGGAGCCTTACCTGGAACAGTTAGCCATAGAGGAGGAAAGGTGATTTGGGGGAAAGCAGAGCGAGCAGAGAAATATTTCCACCACAAGTGAACTTCAATGACTTACTATCAGCTTCATTAGACAAGATGAAAATGATTGACTTTTTGCTAGGCACTCATGAGTTTCTAGGTAATCATTCTTTCCCAGAATTCTTAATTGGATATGCATTCGGAGCGGCATTAATTATTGGAGCTCCAACTGTCTTCCTTTTATTGGCATTTACCAGCGCTTTAATGAAAACCAATGGGAAAATGGGAGGCTACAAAGAATATGCAAGTTATGGTGAATCTTCATTAAATGATTGTCCACCTTTTATTTTGCCTGACCCGACAAAAAACAAATAAAAAAATCTTTCCTATAGTTGAATACAAATAATTTATCTAATTATTTTTTCATAAAAAAGATAGAAAAGTTTTTTGCATGCTTGCAAACTGAATTTTCTACTAAAATAACCTCATTAACTAAATCAACCTGAATAGCTCCAACAAAAAAGAAAATATTTTTAAAGCTCCTCCTCCTATCAGGATAAAGGAAAAAGCTAGTTCAGTTGAGCCATTTCAATCCCTTGAGATGCCTTTAGTTGATCATCTTGAAGAACTTCGCCAAAGGATACTAAAGAGTCTCATTGCAATTCTTATATCATCAGGTTTTTGCTTGTTATTTGTTAGAAGGCTTGTACAGGCATTGGAGATACCGGCAGGAAAAATACAATTTTTACAAGTAGCGCCAGGTGAATTCTTATTTACTTCAATAAAAGTTGCAGGTTATGGGGGGCTTACTATTTCCCTCCCTTTTATACTTTACCAATTTTTAAAGTTCATCCTTCCTGGGCTAACTAAAAAAGAAAAACTTCTAATAGCCCCCTCTGTTGCTGGTTCAGCAATTTTATTTTTCTTAGGAATTTTCTTTGCATGGAAGGCTTTGATACCTGCCGCTTTGGGCTTTCTTATAAATTATGGTGCTGATGTTGTTGAACCACTTTGGTCAATAGAAAAATATTTAGATTTTGTACTTCTGCTTATGCTTTCAACTGGTTTAGCCTTCCAGTTACCAATCCTTCAATTGATATTAGGTTTCTTAGAAATAATTTCTTGGAAAAAGATGCTAACAGCATGGCGATTAGTAGTTATGGCTTCAGCAGTTGCAGGAGCTGTTTTAACTCCATCGACTGATCCCATAACCATGCTTCTTCTATCATCATCGATAACTTTTTTGTTTTTTGTTGGAATTGGGTTAGTGGCTTTAACAACAAATCTCAAAGGACAAATTCGTCCATCCTTTGATCCATAGGCAACCGTAAGGTTATTGCTCTTCCAAGTCTTGGCTTTGCCTGTACATTTTCCAACCAATTTCTTACGAAATCCGATTGACCTGCACGATTAATAATTTCTAAAGTTCGATTCAAATTTTCTCGAAAGGTCTCTTCCTCCAATGGGAAAGATTGTTGTTCTAAAAATCCCCACATCATTTGTAAATATATTCTGTCTTTTTTGATTAACAATTTCAAATCATATGTGACACCCCATCGCCTTCTTAAGCACCCCACTACCTCGTCTACTTCCAAGGGAATTGAAGAAGATGAGCTGCCAAAATTTAACTCATTAGATTTAAAACTCATGTCAAAAGCCAGTCTTGGCAGAGATTAATAAACTTTTGGTGTCCATTCTGGTCTAATATCAGAACTCAGGTGAACATCTGTAATGACACAAATGAATGCTGCAGATGTGCCCTCAATGGGCAGAAGGCAGTTCATGAACTTGCTTACCTTTGGTACCGTCACAGGGGTTGCCTTAGGAGCTTTATATCCAGTAGCTCAATACTTCACTCCCTACAGAGCCGGTGGAGGTGGAGGTGGAACGAATGCTAAGGATGAGCTAGGCAATCCAGTAAAGGCAAGTGCATGGCTATCTACTCATCCAGTTGGAGACAGGAGTTTAGTCCAAGGTCTTAAAGGTGACCCTACCTATCTAATAGTTGAAGGCGAGGATGCAATAACTAGTTATGGGATCAATGCTATTTGTACACACCTTGGCTGTGTAGTGCCTTGGAATAGCGGTGCAAATAAATACATGTGTCCATGTCATGGAAGTCAATATGATGAGACAGGGAAAGTTGTAAGAGGTCCAGCCCCTCTATCACTAGCTTTAGCTCATGTCTCAGTCGAGGATGATCAAGTTCTAATAAGTCAGTGGACAGAAACTGATTTTCGAACTGGTATTGATCCTTGGTGGGGTTGATAAATAAATGAAAAAAAACTTCAATACCACTTCTAAAACCATGAGTCGTTCATTAAAACTTTTCCTTTGTTCAGTTGTTCTTGGATTTTCAATATTCTTAGTTCCACAACCAAGTTGGGCATATCCATTTTGGGCGCAGCAAAAATTCGAAAATCCTAGAGAGGCAACTGGAAAAATTGTTTGCGCTAATTGTCATGTAGCAAGTATGCCTACTAGAGCTGAAGTACCTCAGTCAGTTGCTGCTGATAGTGTTTTCAAAACAGTCGTAGAAATACCTTACAAAAAGGATTTACAAGAAATTGGAGCTGATGGCAGCAAAGTCCCTCTCCAAGTTGGGGCAGTTGTAATGCTTCCTGACGGATTTAAACTTGCTCCTCAAGAAAGATGGACTGATGAAATAAAAGAAGAAACACAAGGTGTTTACTTCACTCAATACAGCGAGGAACAAGAAAATATTATTTTAGTAGGCCCTTTACCTGGTGATCAAAACAGAGAGATTGTCTTCCCTGTACTTTCACCTGATCCTAGAAAAGACAAAAATTTCAACTTTGGAAAGTATTCAATTCATGTAGGAGGTAATAGAGGAAGAGGTCAAGTTTATCCAACTGGCGAAAAGAGCAATAACAATATGTTTACAGCAACCAATTCTGGAACAATAAGCTCAATTGATACAAATGAAGATGGTACACAAATTATTAATCTAAATAATGAAGAAGGAGAAAGTTTTGCAGAAAATATTCCTGCAGGGACTTCATTATTAGTTAAAGAAGGTGACATTATCGAGAAAGGTGCCAAATTAACGGAAGATCCTAATGTTGGAGGCTTTGGTCAACTTGACAAAGAAATAGTTCTACAAAGCAAAGCAAGAGTTATTGGAATGATAATTTTCTTTATAGGAGTTGGTTTATCACAAATAATGTTGGTTCTTAAAAAGAAACAAGTTGAAAAGGTTCAAGCTGCTGAAGGAATATAACTTCAAATAGTTGATGGAAAATATTTTTTTAGCGCTTAGATCACCTGGGCCTGAGTTGTTTCAACTAGGGCCTTTTTCTTTAAGATGGTATGGATTGCTAATAGCCATTTCGGTTTTAGCAGGTTTAAATTTATCAGGTGAATTAGCATCAAAAAAAGGATTAAAAAAAAGCCTTATTAACGATTTACTTCCTATTTTAGTTTTGGCATCTGTAATTGGTGCAAGAATTTATTATGTTGCATTTGAATGGAGAAACTACACTGGTAAAAACTTCTGGAGTTCTATTAATTTCCTAAGCTTAAATATTCCTATTCCCAGTGCTATAGAAATTTGGGGAGGAGGAATTGCAATACATGGAGCACTGATAATGGGTACATTATCCATTATATTTTTTTGCCGCTGGAAAAAAGAATCTTTTTGGGCTGTTATCGATGTTTTGGTCCCCTCAGTTGCTTTAGGCCAAGCAATAGGTAGATGGGGAAATTTTTTTAATAATGAAGCTTTTGGTATACCTACAAACTTACCCTGGAAATTATTTATACCTTATGAATTCAGGCCAGAAATATTCTCCGCACAAGAATATTTTCACCCTACTTTTCTTTATGAATCAGTATGGAACATTTTTGTTTTTTGCATACTAATTTTTCTTTTTAGAAAGTCAGTTAAAAAAGAACTTACTATCCCATCTGGGACTTTAAGCTGCTTATATTTGATCACTTACAGTTTAGGAAGGTTATGGATAGAAGCCCTAAGAACAGATCCTCTCTGCTTGGGTGGAGTTCCACCTTTTTGCGCGGGAGGGCTACGGATAGCACAATTGATTAGCTTGTTTTTAATTAGTGCAGGTTTATTAGGAATATGGAGAATTTACATTTCTAAAAAAGTACTCCCTGATCCTTCCTTAATTAACAGGAGAAATCAATGAATCCGATTTCAATTGTAGGAGCAGGGCCAGGCGCTTTAGATTTAATGACAATACGAGCTCAACAAAGACTAAAAACAGCTGATGTTCTTGTTTGGACAGATTCTCTCATTCCTAAACAAATCACAAAACTTGTTAAAGATAATTGTGAAAAGATAAAGACAAGCTCATTAACTCTAGAAGAGATAATTTTGATCTTAATTACAAAGCACAAGGAAGGTAAAAAAATTGTTCGTCTCCACGATGGTGATCCTTGCTTATATGGAGCAATATCAGAACAAATATGTAGATTAAATGATGAAGGGATTGAAGTAGAGGTGGTTCCTGGAGTGAGTGCCTATCAGGCAACAGCTGCAACTTTAGGATTCGAACTAACAATTCCAGATTTAACCCAGACCATAATACTTAGCAGAGCTGATGGCAGGACAGGAAAACCAGAGAAAGAAAGTCTTCAAAAGCTAGCTTCTATTCAGTCCTCTTTATGTCTGTACCTAAGTGCAAGACATGTGGAAGAAGTTCAATCCATACTTATAAAGTATTATCCTGCAAATACTCCTGTAGCTATTGCATATAGAGTAACTTGGCCAGACGAATGGATAAAAATTATACCTTTGAGAGAGATGGCAAAAATATCTCAAGAAAAAAATTTAATCAGAACAACATTATACATAATTAGTCCAACATTAAAGATCGGGAATAATAGATCAAAACTATATAATCCAACTCATTCTCATTTATTTAGGCCGTGTTAAATAACAAAAACCAAGGAATATTTCTTAACAATCTTTAAAGCCAGAGATAAATGATCTTTTAGAGACAAACGACTTTACAGAGCCTTTAGAATGTACTTAATACCATAAAGGTTTTTAATTGGAAAAAAGTGATGAAAAAAAAAGCGATGGTAATTATGTCGCAAATAAAAAAACGGCATTACAAACCGTTGGTGAGTTTCTCAGAGAAGCCCGACAAGGCAGAAATCTTTCATTAGAGGATCTATCTTCATCACTTAGAATTGGGAAAGAACAATTAATTGCACTTGAATCAGGAGATGAAAGCGCTCTTCCTGAAAAAGTTTTTATCAGAGCAATGGTTCGAAGAATAGCTGAGAAATTGAACTTAGATACAAGTTTTATTCTTGAAGAACTTAATGAAAAGAAAAATAATGACCCTAAACCTATCCCTGTGATTAAGAAGAAAAATACTAGAAAAAAAAGGAATTTTAATCCATTGAGCATGGTAATTTTTTCTGGTGCTTTAGGATTATTCACTTCATTTATGGTATTAAAATATATTCAAGGAGTGCAAAATGATTCGACCAACCCCCAGCGAAGTCATGTCTTTTTATTAGATAAAAACACATATTTTTAAAGTATATTTATATCAACATCTTTAATTTTCTTAATCAGTAAAGCTGCCTTTGTTAAGCTCCATTTCTCAAGATCTAAATTTTGGCCTAATTCATTAGGAATAAGATCTATATTAACTTTCTTATTATTAGCTTCAATAACTATTTTTGCTATTAAAGGTTCTGGCCTTCTATCCAAAGCGCATGAAAGGCGAAGAAGTAAAGACATTTCAGCAACCAAACTTCTTTGACTTTCATCAATCAATAATTGCCAAGATTCATGTCTTTTTTTTGGAAAACTTTTCCTATGATATCTTGCAATAGCAGCGACCATTAAATGCTCACTTTGGGAATATCCCAAGAGCTCTCCATGTCTGATTAAATACCAAGAATGCTTGTGATATGAACTTATATTGATATGTTTTCCACAAGAGTGAAGTTTAGCTGCTGCCCACAAAAGATCTCTGCCTTGACCACTATCATTATGCAAAATCCCCTTAGTCTTATCATAAAAAGCAAGGGCAAATTCTGACACCCTTTTTGATCGTTTTGAATTAACACCAAATCTTTTAGATTGATGAATAACTGTTCTTTCTCTTATTGATCCTTGAAAGCTCAACTGATCTTTTAAATAATTATTACGACACATCCAATCAACGACTAATCCCTCACGAAGGGCCCTTTCACTTAAAATAATTTCATTTACTTTAACCATATCCATTATGGTTTGTAAAATCAAAGCCCCAGGGACAATAATCTCAGATCTTCTTTCACTTAATGAGGATAATTCACTCCGTTCAGAAGATGTCATTTTTATTAACTGACTAACAATTATATCCAAATTATTTTTTGATATTTTATATCCTTGTAATTTTGATTGAATATGATTTTCTTTATTAGATATCAATGCACCAATAGCCATTGCAGTTCCACTAGTTGCAACTAAAACTGGTGTCTCACCTACTTCAATTCTCTTAGATACTTTATCAATTGCAGACTCCATAGAACCCCTAATAAATGATCTTAAAAACAATTCAGTCTGAGAGGATATTGGATCTTTTTTAATAAATTCTCTTTGTAATCTTACTGCTCCAATCTTTGTACTTGTTAATGCTCGTGCTTCAGAGCTATCAGCAAGGATTAATTCTGTCGAACCTCCTCCAATATCAAGAACTAGATGAGGTTTATTTTCAAATTGCATCCCTGAAAGTACACCTAAATAAATCAATCTTGCTTCTTCTGCTCCGCTTATCAATTCAACATCTAAGCCTATCTTCTTTTTTATTTCAGAAATAAAGATTCTCCCATTTGGTGCTTCTCTAACCGCACTTGTAGCGGCAATGATAAGACTCTCGACTTTATAACTTTCAGATAAATCCTTAAACCTCTTTAATGTTGAAAAAGCCCTATTCATAGCAAGGGAGGTAAGTTCTCCCGTCTCAGGATCTCTTTCTCCTAGTCGTGTTGTCGATTTCTCTGCAAGGTCAATACTAAATGTATTTAATTTTCGCTCAAGCTTTGCAATTAATAAATGAGTTGAGTTGGTGCCAATATCAATTGTTGCTACACGACACAATTCTGTATCTTGATTTTCTCCAAGATCCAATTCAATAGAATTATTTATTGAGTCACCTAACATAATAAGTAGGTTTAACCTCAATACTCTGACACCCTCAGCACCCCATTGAGAAGACCTTAAAAATCATTATCAATTTGAATTTTTGTGAATAATCTTCTTACTCAAAAAATTGGATATTATTTTCAACTTCTTAGATGGAACAAACCAAGTGGAAGATTGATACTTCTCATTCCTGCTGGCTGGTCTCTTTGGTTAACTCCTAAAGCCCCTCCTTCTCTATTCGTTTTGGGAATAATAACTTTAGGTGGGTTATTTGTTAGCGGTGCGGGATGTATCGCTAATGATATTTGGGACCGAAAGTTTGACAAGAAAGTAATAAGAACAAAAGAAAGACCATTAGCTAATGACAAAGTATCTCTAAAGACTGCATGGATACTACTAATTTTAATGTTATTTTTTAGTCTTTTAATAGTTCTTTGGATCCCAACAGAAAGTAGAAATTTATGCCTTCAACTTGCAACGTTATCATTACCTTTTATTCTTTTATATCCATCAGCAAAAAGATGGTTTAAATATCCCCAACTAATTCTCTCTATTTGCTGGGGTTTTTCAGTTCTAATTCCTTGGGCAGCAAGTGAATCTTCTTTAGCAGGAGGAGTAACATTATTATTTTGTTGGCTAGCAACTATTTTTTGGACCTTCGGCTTTGATACTGTTTATGCAATGGCAGATGAGATCGAAGACAAAGTAATTGGCCTAAATAGTAGTGCGATCAGTCTCGGGAAAAAGTCAATAAAAACAGTTTCTTTTTGCTACTTTTTAACCTGTTCTTTTCTTGCTATTGCTGCTTTTAAAGCAAATTTAGGATTAATATTTTGGCCTTTTTGGTTGACAACTACTTTAGGAATGCAAAGAGAGGTTTTTTTATTAAGTTCAAGATCAAAAGGTATTAAGACTTCGGTTTTGCATTTCAGCAATCAAGTCCGTATTGGGAGTTTATTACTTCTTGGCATGATCTTCAGCAAACTGATTTAATTAATATCTTTAGCAAGCTTCGCAAATGATTGAGCCTCTAAAAAAAGGCGATCTTTTCCACATTGTTGCCGCAAGTTCGCCATTAACTAAAAACGAGGATATTCACTCTGGGATAAAAGTCCTTCAGGAGTGGGGATTAATATGCCATCATCTTGATGCAATAGATAGGTCATGGGGGTATTTAGCAGGTAATGATGAAGTTAGATTTAATGAATTACACCCAAAAAATCATTACCCTCTTTTAGCTTTTGCTAGAGGTGGGTGGGGGTCGGCAAGATTGCTAGAGAGAAGACAACCATGGAAAGAAGGTTGGATGATTGGCTTTTCTGATTTAACTTCCATACTTCTTGCAAGGCTAGCAGGTGGATTTCAGGGAGGAGTTCATGGTCCACTAATCACTACGTTGGGAGCCGAACCAGACTGGAGTAAAGACAGACTTAAATCAATTTTATTTGGCAATTGTGTACCGGATATCTATGGAGACCCATGGGGAGGCGGAGTCTCAAAGGGGCATCTAATAGTTGCTAATCTAACTGTACTGACTCACTTAATTGGAACTCAACATCTACCAAATTTCAAAAAATCAATTTTAATCATCGAAGATATTGGAGAAGCTCCCTACAGAATTGACAGAATGCTAACCCACTTGAGATTGGCTGGAGTTTTAAAACATCTATCTGGCTTAGGTTTTGGCTCATTTATAAATTGTAATAATGAGAAAGGCATCGAAAAAGGAAAGACGTTTGAGCTTCTTGATATTTTCAAAGATAGAACACAAGACCTTAAAATCCCAATTGTTTCAAATCTGCCCATTGGACACTGTTGTGGGAATGCATCGCTTCCAATAGGTAGTCAAGCTATCTTGGATGGCAACAAAGGGAGACTTAGTCTTTTAAAGTAGACAATAAAGACTCTGCAATAACAAGATCAAATGGGGTTGTCACTTTAATATTTGAAGGCCCTGCATCATATATTTTCACTGGCAATCCCAATCGTTCAAATAAGGATGCATCATCGGTTACATGCCATCCTTTAGTGATTGCTTCACTATGCGCAAGCTTCAGTTTATTTACTGGAAAGCCCTGAGGTGTCTGTGCTGCCCACAGATCTGAGCGAGGAGGACTCTCAATAATCTCACCATTTTTATTAACCTTTTTTATAGTGTCCGTTACTTGAGAAGCAGCAATAACAGCTTGTCCATTGGAAACAATCTTTGAAATTTCATCAAAAACAAATGATCTCACCAAGCATCTTGCTCCATCATGAATAAGAACAGACTTAGCATCATCTGGAAGGGAAGCTAATCCCAGCTGAACTGACTGCTGTCTTGTTGATCCCCCATTGATCCATTGGACTGAATTTGCAGAATAATCAAGAATCGAACATATAGAGTTTTTGTCTTTCGGTTGTCCAATAATTCCAATCCATGTAATTGTTTTAGAGTCAAAAGCTGCTTTCAAAGTCCACTCTAAAACCGTCTTGCCTGCAACGTTTAAAAGGAGCTTATTTTTATCAGCACCCATTCGACTTCCACTCCCTGCAGCCGCAATTAACAAATGCACAACTGATCCCTCTCCATTGTTTATTCATTTAATATATTCGACTAGTAAAAATTACTATTTTTACTGTCTGAGCTTAAAGTCTTTTCAAAAAGCAAGTGGCTCAATAGTAAGTTAAATAAATAAGTAT
The DNA here is from genome assembly GCF_027359395.1 of Prochlorococcus marinus str. MIT 1013. Taxonomy (NCBI): domain Bacteria; kingdom Bacillati; phylum Cyanobacteriota; class Cyanophyceae; order Synechococcales; family Prochlorococcaceae; genus Prochlorococcus; species Prochlorococcus marinus. The sequence goes on along the minus strand of NZ_CP114778.1, from coordinate 1,946,938 downwards.
TCGATTCTAACGATTTTAAAGATCATAAGATTATGAAATCACCAAAACTACTTGAAGGTCAGACTGCAATTGTAACTGGGGCCAGCAGGGGGATTGGTAAAGCTATTGCAATTCTTTTAGCACAGGAAGGCGCAGAAGTAATCATCAATTATTCTTCTTCTTTGGAAAATGCGAATAAAGTCGTATCAGAAATAAATTCCTTTGGAGGTAAGGCATACCCTCTTCAAGCTGATATTTCTAATGAAAATTCGGTAAATGAATTAATAAAAACAGTATTGGATAAAAATAATAAAATTGATGTTCTGGTCAATAATGCAGGAATAACAAAAGATGGACTTTTAATGAGAATGAAAACTAACGATTGGCAAAAAGTTTTAGACCTTAACTTGAGTGGTGTTTTTTATTGCACAAGAGCCGTTTCTAGGCAGATGTTGAAGCAAAAAAAAGGAAGAATTATCAACATAACTTCTGTTGTTGGATTGATGGGCAACCCAGGACAAGCTAATTATTCTGCAGCCAAGGCCGGAGTAGTAGGTCTTACAAAAAGTGCTGCAAAAGAATTTGCAAGCAGAGGGATTACTGTAAATGCAGTAGCTCCAGGTTTTATTTCAACTGATATGACAAAAGATCTGAACAGTGAATCAATCCTTTCTGCAATCCCGCTTGGTCGATTCGGAAACCCTGAGGATGTTGCGGGCGCAGTAAGATTTTTAGCAGCAGATCCTTCGGCTGCTTACATAACCGGTCAGACGATTCAAGTTGATGGTGGAATGGTTATGAGTTGAGCAGATATTAATTTTGAATAGGTTGTCCTAGTTCATCTCTCAATCTTCTAATACGTTGCAATAGTTTTAATCTTCTGCTTCTTGCAGTAGCTGTAAGAAATATCCTCAAAGGAAAATAAATCAAAGTCATAGTGCCGGCCAACCCGGCCATGAGAATAAAAAATAAAGCTCCAGGATCGTTCATATGTTGACACTAACTGCCTTCTGCAAAAATTGGGAATAATTTCTGAATTACAATTCGGCTTTCCCCACTTATTTAACCTCCCCTAATGTGTGATTGCTGTGGGAGATTAAGTTCAAATCAAATCAAATATGCCAAAACTTCTAAGTTTTTCAGACGACTCACGTGGTGCTCTAGAAAAAGGAGTAAACAATTTAGCCAATGCTCTCAAAGTTACAATTGGACCTAAGGGTAGAAATGTTGTTATTGAAAAAAAATTTGGAGCGCCAGATATTGTTAATGATGGAGTAACAATTGCGAAAGAAATAGATCTTGAAGATCCATTTGAAAACATAGGAGCCAAGCTCATTGAACAAGTTGCCTCAAAAACGAAGGAAAAAGCTGGGGATGGCACAACCACTGCAACAGTTTTAGCTCAATTCATGGTTCAAGAAGGGTTAAGAAATACAGCTGCTGGAGCAAGTCCAATCGAATTAAGAAGGGGCATGGAAAAGGCTGTTGCTCAAATCGTTGATGATCTCAAGAAAAAAAGTAAAACAGTCAGTGGTGATGCTATTAAACAAGTTGCTACAGTTAGTGCTGGTGGAGACGAGGAAATAGGTGCAATGATTGCAGATGCTATAGACAAGGTCAGTTTTGATGGCGTAATAACTGTTGAGGAATCCAAATCTTTAGCCACTGAACTAGATATAACTGAGGGGATGGCATTTGATAGAGGTTATAGTTCACCGTATTTTGTTACTGATGAAGATCGATTAATTTGTGAATTTGAAAACCCATCAATATTAATCACTGACAAAAAGATTTCATCTATTGCCGATCTCATTCCAGTTCTGGAAACTGTTCAGAAAAATGGAACACCATTAATAATTCTTGCCGAGGAAGTTGAAGGTGAAGCATTAGCGACACTTGTAGTCAACAAAAACCGTGGAGTTTTACAGGTAGCAGCAGTCAGAGCTCCCTCTTTTGGCGAGAGGAGAAAAGCTGCTCTTGGAGATATTGCGGTACTAACTGGCGGGACATTAATTAGCGAAGACAAAGCCATGAGTCTTGAGAAAGTTCAAATTTCTGATCTAGGTCAAGCCAGAAGAGTGACAATTACAAAAGACAACACAACAATTGTCGCAAATGAAAATCAAAACACAGAACTATCTAATCGCATTGCCTCAATCAAGAGAGAACTTGACGAAACAGATTCTGAGTATGACAAAGAGAAGTTAAACGAGAGAATCGCTAAACTTGCAGGTGGTGTAGCTGTAATTAAAGTTGGAGCTCCTACTGAAACCGAGTTAAAGAACAGAAAGCTCAGAATTGAGGATGCTCTTAACGCAACTCGTGCAGCTATTGAAGAGGGTATTGTGGCAGGAGGAGGAACAACTCTTCTAGAACTAAGTGAAGGACTTGAAGACTTATCTAAAAAGCTAGAAGGTGACCAAAGGACAGGAGTTGAAATCATAAAAAGAGCATTGACTGCTCCCACGAAACAGATAGCTATAAATGCAGGATTTAATGGAGATGTTGTTGTATCAGATATTAAGAGGTTAGGTAAAGGCTTTAATGCACAAACTGGAGAGTATGTGGATCTACTTGAAGCAGGAATATTAGATGCTTCGAAAGTAATTCGGCTTGCTCTTCAAGATGCTGTATCAATAGCCTCACTTCTCATAACAACTGAGGTTGTTATTGCTGACAAACCTGAACCACCATCAGCTCCAGGTGCTGAGGGAGATCCAATGGGTGGTATGGGTGGTATGGGTGGTATGGGTGGTATGGGTGGTATGGGTGGTATGGGTGGTATGGGTGGTATGGGTATGCCAGGAATGATGTAAAGAATTAAAAGTTATATCCTCCTAAACTCAAAAAAATAGCAATTAATAACTAACAACTAATAGTACTTATTTTTAAGCAACCACTTTCTTAGATAACCATATTTGGGTTTAGGAGGTAAAGGAATTAGCGCCTCAAATTCTGGCTGACTTTTTATTTCTTTAATTTGATTTATAGCTTGATTTTTATAATTTTTTTTATCAATTATTTCATATGATTTAACTTTGAATGATGCGTTGATCTCATCATTTACTGACTCAATTACCTCGTCTTTTTTTTCTTTCTCTTGATTATCATCCTCTTTCAAAGCTACTGAATTATCACCCTCTAAAAAATTTTCGAGTGATTGATCAATCTTTTGATTATCTACATTTGTAGAGTTTTGATTCAACTGTTTTAAATCTAGATTGTTTAATTCTTCTAAACTTTCTACTCCAAAACGATGTGCCCATTGAGATTTCAAGAGAGAATATAAATTATTATCATTAGCCTTTAGAGCTTCTATAATTTGTTTTTGAAGCTGGTACTTTCGAGACTCCAAGGTTCTTTTAAATCACTAATTTAGATTATCAAGCAAGTTTGCGATTTAAAAGAGGTCTAATAAGAAAAAACAATCCAACTGTAAGAATAAATAGAATTGCTAGGCAAGAATATCCAGTCACATCTCCATACGGAGCATTTATTAAAACTTCGCTCAGGTCGACAGGATTGTGATAAGCCATTCGAATAGGTTCAATAGCAAATGTTAATGGATTAATTGATGCTATTAATCCAAGCCATTCAGGCATAAAAGATATGGGGGCCAATGCTGTGCTGGCAAAAAGAACAGGGAGATTAGATATGAAGATAATTGCAATTAACTCTATGTGTCCTGGCAAAACAAAGGCCAATCCAAGACTCAGGCCAGTTATTGCAAATACCAATAACAATAAGGTTATTGCTATGAGAAGAAAACCTACCAGACTTGGCCAGCCATAACCTAAGAGGGCAGAAGTTGCCATTATTGCAAAACTCTGCAACAGGCTAATGGTAGTTATGTAGATTACCGAAGAAATTACGATTGAACTTCTACTACTCAATGGAGCAACTAATAATCGATTAAGAAAACCAAATTCTCTGTCAAACATCAAAGGAAGACCAGCATTAAGTGCACCACTAAAAGCAGTAAAGACTATTAAACCTGCACCAAGAAATTCGCCATAGCTACTACCCCCAGGCAAAAAATCTATTGGAGCATTAGAAAATAAAGCTGCAAAAAGCAAAAGCCATATTAAAGGCTGAAGAATTCCAGCAAATAGTGTTGAAGGTCGTCGAATTAATTGAATGAAAAGCCTCCATGTTAATGCAGAAGTCTCTTGAAACATTTCATTCAAATCATTTCTAGATTGCTTGCTCTTAGGAATTGATGGATTACTAGTAATAATCATGTGTTTAATAATTTAGGGGTAATAAAATCAATTAACGCATCGATTGCTTATTCTCAAGCTTAAAATCTCTTTTACCAGCTAATTCTAATTCAGCGTCCATAAGAGTTTTGCCAGTCGCCTGCAAATACACATCATCTAAACTTGGCCGACTATGAGAAAGTGCAAAGACTTCAAAATTTTCTTTTGAAAGATGACCCGACAAGTTTGATATAACATCATTATTTTGCACTAAAAAATTTAGAGAATATCCTTGCTTTTGATTCACTACTACATTTGATACCCCATTGATATTTTTAATTAATTTTCTCACAGATTCAGCTTCTTCTTCATCACTGAACTCTCTCACTCTAAGTGTAACTCTATCGCCACCAAGTTCTTTTTTTAAATCATCGGGTTTTCCACTAGCAATGACTTTCCCTTTATCAATAATAGCCATCTCATCTGCCAATTCATCTACTTCCTCAAGGTAATGACTACTTAAAAGAATTGTAGTTTCGTTATTTCTTAGTTCCTTCAATAATCCCCAGATAGCTGACCGACTTTCTATATCCAACCCAACAGTAGGTTCATCAAGAATCAATAATTCTGGTTCATGCAACAAACCTGAAGCAAGGTCAAGTCTTCTTTTCATTCCTCCCGAAAAAGAACCGCATCTTCTATCAATCCATTCATGCATATCAAGTCTTTGAATCAGTTCTTCAATTCTCTTACTCTTACGTTTATTATCTAGATGATAAAGATCTCCTTGAAGCTGTAGTAACTCTCTACCTGTAAGTATTTTATCGATTGCAACATCTTGAGCTACATAACCCAATCTTCGCCTGGTTTCTTTTTCCTCAAGAAAAGCATCACGTCCCCCTACTTCAACACGACCAGAATCAGGCGCAAGGAGAGTACAGATAATTCTAAGTGCAGTACTTTTGCCGGCCCCGTTTGGCCCCAACAAACCATACAAAGAACCTTTAGGTACTTCAAGGTTAAGTCCATTTAAAGCCCTAACAGGACCATAAGACTTATATAAATCTCTAAGTTGGATGAAAAACATCTAGGAACAGATTGCCTAAAAAGATAAGCTGAATTCTTCTAACAAATTCTAATTAATATTGGAGATCAAAGTCATAAAGTTTTTATTTTTATTTTATAGAATTACAAATACCCCATTGAGAAGTCTTTAATTAGAGCTATTAACTGATCATTAAAAACAATTGAGACCTCTAATCTACTAATAACAAGCAAAAAACAAACTCCAAACATATAAAGAATGGACCATCTAAACAAACCCTTAGCCCGATCTAAATCTTCAGGATTATCTCTTAATCTGGAAACCAATTGAAGTAGTCTTGAATTATAAGGTAGCAATAACATTCCATATAACAATCCTCCTTCAGGCAAAACAAAGCAACCTAAAAAACTTAAAAATACAGTCAGATAACCATAAACAGATATAGCTTTTGCTGTAACAAAAGGGCCACTTACTGTTGGAAGCATAGGTATTCCAACCGATCTATAGTCCTCTTTTAACAATATGGCCAAAGCCCAAAAATGTGCTGGGGTCCAAACCATAACCAAAGAGAATAGCCACCAACCACCTAAACCAATATGTCCTGCGGCGGCTGAAGCTCCCACAAGAGGAGGAATTGCTCCAGCGACTCCTCCAAAAACTATATTCTGAGATGTTCTAGGCTTTAAGAAAACTGTATAGAGAAGTACGTAACTGCAAAGCCCTAAAAGAGTGAGTCCTGCTGCTAAACAGTTAACTCCACTTACTAAAAGTGCCGAAGCAGCAAGCGTACAAGCAATTGCTCCAATAAAAACAGAAGACTGAGAAAGGCGACCAGACGGCAAGGCTCTATTACTGGTGCGTTTCATTCGCTTATCAAGATCTTGTTCCCACAAGCAATTAAGAGCTCCTGCAGCCGCAGCCGCAAGAGCTCCTCCACCTAAAGTGCATGCCAATCTAGGAGATGGTAATGGCCATTCTTCCGAAAGAGCCATTCCGCCAACAGTAGTAGCAAGTAAAAGAGGAATTAATCTTGGTTTGGCGACCTCTAACCATGCGGGTAATTTAATACGCTTTCTAGAAGGAACGATTTCCTCACGATTAACGGGCTGTGAAATTAAATCTGATGTTGAGCTAACCATGACATGTCTCCAAAGTTGATTGAGTTATAAAAAGTGATCGAGAAGAATCACCAATTCCTCTACCTTTAAAATTCAATGCTGATATTACGGCCACTAACAAACAGGCAATTAGTTGATGACCAATGATAAGACTAGGTTCACTCATTCCTAGTTGAATTGAAAAAACTCCTAAAAAGATTTGTGAAATGATCAAAAAAATAATCGTCAAAAAATAGGGCCATTGATTCAAAAAAATTTTTCTCTGAAAAGATGAAACAATTACGAATAAAATCACCAAAAGGCTCACTGGGATAGCACTTGTCCGATGAAGTCCTAAAAGGTTACAAGAATCTCCAAAATCCAGGCATCTATGAGCTGACCAGGAGGTTGCCACGCGACTACCAAGTAAAGACTGAGCTATTACAGAAAAAAGAGATAGAAATCCAAAAGAACGAAGCCAAAATGGGAAAATTGATTTACCAGGACTAAGTAATTGTTGAGTAACACCACTCATGATCGCAACAAGAGTTAATGCGACAGCAAGATGAGCTATGACAACTAAAGATGGTAATAATTGCAGGACAGTCAAAGCTCCTAAAAAGCCCTGAAAAGCAACTAATAGAGTTAAGAATCCATAGGTCCAAGGAAGCCATTTAGGCAAAGATTTTGCCCAATACAAAGAAAAGGCAAATTGAGTAATTAAAACAACTCCTACGAAGAAGGCATCTAGGCGATGAAACCATTCTAAGAAGACTTGTAAATTCATTTGCTTACCAGGCAAAAACGATCCATAACATAGAGGCCAGTCTGGGCAAGCGAGACCAGCCTCCATTACTCTGGTTGCCCCTCCAATCACCACAAGAGCGATAAGTGCAACTACTACGTGAGCAGCAAGCTGGCCCAATCTAAAGCGTGGTTTTGGTGGATAAAAAACTTGCACGTATGCAAAATCCATCAAGATTATTATTAATTCAACGTAGCGATTACTTCGTACACGTCACCTGAATAAAAGGACTGCAACATAAATATTTTCTTTAAAAAAAAATTATTCATCTTGAATTAACAATTAGCCGATACATTAATTACTTTTGCTCATAACCTATAAAAAGAGAAAGGAGATCTTCTTGCCGAAACTGTCGGCCATCTTAACTCTTACATCAAGTTTAATTCTTGGCGTAGGAGGAGTTTGGATTGCTTACAACGTCGATATGCTTCCCGTAAGCGCGAGTATGAATGCTCCTGTTTACGATGAACTATATCGTGTCCTATTCATTATTGGCTGCATACTTTTTATAGGCATGACTGCTTTAGTAATTTATAGTCTTATTCAATTCCGTCGTAGGCCTGGAGAAACTGGGGATGGAATTGACTTAGAAGGTAATATTTCTCTAGAAATTTTCTGGACAGCAGTTCCCGCAATTGTTGTTCTATTTGTAGGATTATATAGTTACGATATTTATGATCGAATGGGTGGCATGCAACCTTTAATGCATGATCACAGTGGGAAAATGGATAATCAGGCCGAAAGGGTTTGGGGAGGTATTGGTTCCGGACCAATAGAGTCTTCATCTAGAACAAATTCATCCTCATTACCAATCGAGTTAACTGCAATGCAATTTGCTTTTATCTTTCATTATCCAAAAGGAGATATTATTTCGGGTGAACTTCATGTTCCAGTTGGAAGAGAAGTTAGTTTAAAAATGGAATCTAAAGATGTAATACATGCTTTTTGGGTGCCTCAATTCAGACTTAAGCAAGATGTAATCCCAGGTCAACCAACGATTTTAAATTTCACTCCAACAAAAGCAGGTAATTTCCCAATTGTTTGCGCAGAATTGTGTGGTCCCTATCATGGTGGGATGAGATCAAATGTAATAGTTGATGAACAAGAAGACTTTGATACTTGGTTGAAAGAAAACGCTAAAGAATCAATATAAATTCATGACTATTTCACTCAAACCAAGCAACTCTCCTCAAGAAAAGCTTCAACCAACTGGATGGTTAAAATATCTGAGTTTTAGTCTCGATCACAAAGTCATAGGCCTTCAATATTTAGTTTGTGGTTTCTTGTTTTATTTAATTGGAGGATCTTTAGCTGGAGCAATAAGGGTAGAGCTCATCAGTCCCCTCTCGGATTTCATGCCTAGAGAGGTTTACAACCAAGTTTTAACTCTCCATGGCACAATCATGATTTTCTTATGGATCGTGCCTGTAGTAAATGGTGCCTTTGGCAACTATTTAATACCATTTTATGTTGGTGCTAGGGACATGGCCTTCCCAAGACTGAATGCAGTTGCTTTTTGGCTAATACCTCCCTCTGGATTGATGCTGATAACAAGCTATTTCATAAACGGAGCCGCACAATCTGGTTGGACAGCTTATCCACCTTTAAGCATCACTACCCCAGCCGCCGGTCAAATTATTTGGATATTAAGTGTCTTACTTTTGGGTGGAAGCTCAATCTTTGGTGGTATTAATTTCATCGCAACCATCCTCAAGCTTAGGAGACCTGGACTTAAGTTAATGCAATTGCCTATGTATTGCTGGGCAATGCTTGGTACAAGTATTCTTGTTGTTCTATCGACTCCTGTTCTCGCTGGTACTCTAATACTTTTGAGCTTTGACATAGTTGCTCATACAGGTTTTTTCAACCCAAGTCTTGGTGGGAATGTAATTGTTTATCAACATCTTTTTTGGTTTTACTCGCATCCTGCTGTTTATATCATGGTCTTACCTGCGTTTGGTTTAGTCAGTGAAATACTTCCAATCCATAGTAGAAAACCACTTTTTGGCTATACAACAATGGTCTTCTCAATTATGGGAATAGTTGTTTTAGGTCTAGTTGTTTGGGCTCATCATATGTTTACGAGTGGGACTCCTCCATGGATGCGCTTATTTTTTACGATCGCTACTGCATTTATAGCTGTTCCCACAGGTATTAAATTTTTTAATTGGGTTGCGACCTTATGGGGAGGGAAAATATCACTTAATGCAGCAATGCTATTTTCCTGCGGATTTATTATTAATTTTGTTTTAGGTGGGATAACTGGAGTTGCCCTAGCTCAAGTACCTTTTGATGTTCATGTACACGACACCTATTTTGTTGTTGCCCATTTTCATTACATAGTCTATGGAGGTTCTGTCTTTGTTATCTTCTCCTCGATTTATCACTGGTTCCCAAAATTTACAGGGAAAATGTTGAATGAAAATCTTGGAAGATTTCACTTCATAATTACTTTCATAGGGTTTAATCTTTGTTTTGCGCCTCAGCACTGGCTAGGTTTAAATGGAATGCCTCGACGAGTTGCCGAATACGATCCACAATTTCAATTAATCAATCAAATAAGTAGCGTAGGTGCATTATTAATGGCTTTAAGTACTTTACCTTTTCTATGGAATATTCTTCAAAGCATTCTCTATGGGAATGAAGCTGGAGACAATCCATGGAATGCACTCACTCCTGAATGGTTAACAAGTTCACCTCCTCCCGTTGAGAATTGGGAGGGAGAGGCTCCACTCGTTCTTGAACCATATGGTTATGGAGAAAAAAATTCAAAAAACACACAGGAGAGCATGAAATGACCTCAATAGTTCCAAAAGAGCAATCCTCAGAAAGAAAGAAAGATCTCTCAATTGAAGAACATGAAGATTTTCGTTTGTTTGGGTTAATAGCTTTTTTAATCGCAGACGGGATGACCTTTGCAGGTTTTTTTGCGGCATATCTAACTTTTAAAGCAGTCAATCCCATTGGTCCTGATGCTATTTACGAATTAGAACTAGCATTACCAACTTTAAATACAGTCTTGCTTCTAGTTAGTAGCTTTACTTTTCATCGAGCTGGAAAATTCCTAGAAAAGGATGAAGCAAAACAATGCCAAAAATGGCTTCTTATAACAGGCGCATTGGGAGTGGCATTTTTAATCAGTCAAATGTTTGAGTACTTTACTTTGCCTTTTGGATTAACTGACAACCTTTTTGCCAGTACTTTTTATGCATTAACTGGCTTTCATGGGCTTCACGTAACACTTGGGTCAATAATGATAATGATAATTTGGTGGCAAACACGTATTCCATCTGGTCGAGTGAATAATGAAAACAAGTTCCCATTTGAGGCAGTAGAGCTCTATTGGCACTTTGTAGACGGGATTTGGGTCGTTTTATTCATCATCCTTTATCTGCTTTGAGAGTTAAATATTGATACTAAGAAAGAAACTTTCAATTAATTTGTTGCCACAATTCCACTTATTGGTCAGAATTCAGTTAATTAAAACAGTCTGAAATGCTTGTTGGAAAAGAACTCCTCGACAAAGCAAGATCTTTGAGCAACCGTCCAGAAGACGAAATAGCTAAAGGATGTGGTTACGTGGGGCCAAGTGGGAGAGTTTTACGTAAAAGTTTTTACCGTGCTCTAGTTGAAGCTAAAGGTTATAAACTTCGCTCAAATGGCCCTGGAAGAGCTGGAAATAGATCTTCAAGAAGGCAAGCGGAATTTCGGACTAAAGTTCATGGCAATGGCAATCTTCTTATTGGACATGCCTATACAAAAAAATTAGGTCTTGAACCTGGACAGGAATTTCGTATTGATGTACGAAAAGAGTCTGGAGCGATAAGTTTGTTACCACTCAAGAAATAATAAATCTCTCAAAGCAAATTATATAAATCTACTAATTCCAACCTTGCTCTTCAAGCCACTGAGAGCTAATTACTGAGCTTTGTTTAAAAATGGAATCATTATTATTTACCTTAAGAAGTTTTTCTGCGTACTTAGCCATCAAGTCAACTTCCAAATTAACCTTTTCGCCAATTCTCAAAAACTTCAAGCATGTATTTGACCACGTGTGAGGTATTACGGCTACTGAAAATTCATGCCCATCAAAATATATCTCTGCAACAGTGAGACTTATTCCATTTAGGCTAATACTCGCCTTATCGCAGATATATTTGCAGAATTTTAAATCATCCCAAGATACTCTCAAATTCCAAGAATTTTTCAAATTTTCGATTGAGACAACTTCACCCAACCCGTCTATGTGTCCACTAACAATATGTCCACCTAATCGGTCAGAAAGACGTAATGCTGGCTCAAGATTTACATAACCATTTTTCTGCGCTTTTTCAGCAAGGTTTGTTCTCTTAAGAGTCTCTTCACTTATATTTGCGTTAAAAGAATCATTCATTAATTCAGAAACTGTTAGACAAACTCCATCCACAGAAATACTATCTCCAAGTTTTAAAGGAGAAAAAGGGCTACATCCATCAACAACTACCCCAGAATTATTTTTCTTGATCGTGCCAATAGCCTGAATTAAACCAGTAAACATTATTGAGCATACAACTTTTAGAATGCTAGTTATGGTATTTAAAAATGTCTTTGAAAAGTTTTTTGAATTTCAAATTTAGTTTGGTTATGAATTATTCCAATTTAAAGCCAACTCTTTTTTTTGCTCAAAAGTGAGTATTGGTAATGACCAGCATTTATTCCAAACACTTTCTTCTGGAAGAAAGATAGATTTATACTTCTGGGGAACATTTATATATTTTCTATTTAAATCTGATAAGTTTGTTGGTGGCAAAAAACCTTTATTTATTACACGACTCAAATAAGTAGCGCCCCATAAGGAATCGAACCAATCAGTGGGAAAATGCTCTGGAGACAGCGAAGGAGAAGCAATTACTGTCCAATTCAGAGGGCTGCCGTCCATAGGTAAAAGAACAGACAAACGAGGGTCTTCAATAAGGCTATCAACACAGCTAGATAAAGGTAAAACTGCTGCATTAGCTCTACCTGAAACAACCCAATTTAAAGCATTCCTATCATCAAATGACTTGGCTTGACTCTTGATTTTTGAGAAATCATTAACTAAACCTATTTTTTGTGCAATTGAAATCAGAAGATAAGGACTATTAGGAAAAACTATTTGATTTGTAAGTGAACTCGAAAAAATAACTTCCCAAGAATTCTTATTTTTTAGAGCCAGAGAATCTTCATTTCTAAAAAGTATCACCCAAGGACTAACAGCTAAAGGTAAAAGCGTTTTTTTATAATCCTCACCTAAGCCATCAAGAAAAGAACTAGTCTGCTTGCTGAAATTATTTCTAATATTATTTGCTTTGATTTCTTGAAGTGACTTAATAGGTAAATCAGAAATCCAACCATCATTTAAGACTAATAAATCTGTTTTTTCTTGAAGAGTAGAGTTATAGGGAAATTTTTTTAACTCGATATCTTTTATAGGGAAATATTCCCAACCTTTAGATAAACTATTAACAAATTCACTTGGGAAGCTATTAGAAACTCCTCTCAAAGCTAATTTCTTTTGAGAAGTTGCGCACCCATATAAGAAAAGTAAGGAGGAAATCAATCCATATTTGATGAACTCTCTCCTTCCAAATGAATCAGTATTCATATTATTTAGATCCCTTCACACGTTTTTTCATTATTTGACTTAAATAAATTACTAACCTCAATATCACATCTTTCAATCATTTCTTTCTGAGTCAATCCGTTAATTTGAGCGAGTAACGACAATGCTCCAGCCCCAACTCCCTCTTTGACATAACCAATCTCATAATCTCTAAGAACCTTTTGATTACTATCATTAAATCTATACCCACTAGCTAGACCTAGGATATTGACTTTGAAATGATCAGAGACATGATTCATTAAATGAATAAAAGAATTTCTATTTTCCGCAGAAGAAAGTGATTCATCCACTAGCCATGAAGTGGTTCCTATTAAAATTTTACTAACGAATTCAGAACGTGATTCAGATTCAATTTCATTTAATGCCAAAGCCAAAACTGCCAACATTTGACAACCTCCTCCTAATAAAATGTCTTGGCTAGATTCTCTAGCTCCCATTAAAAGACCAACTGCAATTGGCTGAAATGGATCACCAACAGCAGCCATTAGCTCGACAGAAGATGGTTTCTCCTTTAAGTTCGCGGCTTCAAGTCCTTGATCAACTAATTTTCTTTTTAATTCTGAAGGTGGATATCTATGACTTCCACTTATAAGATTATTAACATTTATTCCTAACCCAGAAAGAACCGCAAAAGCTGTAGATGTACCTCCTGGGACACACTCCGTGATCAAAAGAGATTTTTTTAATTTCTTACCTATCTTAAAACCACCATCAAGTAAAAGTTTAACCCTTTTTCTTTCCATTGCATTCCCTGAACTTAAGCACCTAGCTGGGCCTATCTCGGGGGGCTCTAGGGAAACATGAGTAAAAGGAGGTGTTTGCAGTAGTCCTGCAGATATGATTGTTGGCTTAATTTTCAAGAACCTTGAGGCAACGTAACTAATCAATGCGGGAGAGACACCTGCGGGTAAAGGAGGCAAAGGCCATCTTTTTGGAAGAGTAGGTCCTCTCAATAAAAGTTCAGCATCTGCAACAGCTGTATAACGTCTAGAAACAGCAGTTGAACCAGCAGCAGAAATCCCCTCAATCTCTGCAGTTTGAGATCCAGCAAGAATCAAAAAGAAAGCCGTATTCGTAATATTTTCTTGCCACCTCTCAACTCTTTCGTCAATATTTTGCTCTTGGAGACCTTCTCCAAAAGCTAATACTCCTGATGGCAACAAAACATAGTTGTCTCCTATCATCTTTTTTTCAATGAGGTTCTAGAGAAATTAATTTTTCTAGCAAATTAGGTGGTTCAGGTATTGATGACCTAAGTCTAGGAAAAATCCAATAAGCCAAAGCATGTAAACAAAGAACGTAAACGATTTCTTGAGTTATAATTAGAAACAGTGCAACTATTTGAACTTGTCTCATATCAGGAGTAAAAGAAAGATTAAAAATGTCTATTCCTTTTTCCAGCAATCCTGCTCCAGCACGAGTAAGAATAACCCATAAATTCTCACCAACCAACACAGATAAGGCGATTACCCTAACTAGAAAACCCATAGTTCCGATTGAGACTCCAACACCCCAACTTAACCACCAATTCCATCCTTTTTGCCAACTATACCCTAACCATAAGGAAAGTAATCCATATGGGAAAAGAACTAAAGGTCCTCTTAGCGGACCCATCAGAGCAATTAATAACATTACGCATATCGTTACTCCCTCAATACCTGTTTTAACACCTCTCCGAATTTGAAGAAGAGCCAATGGCAATGGTAAAGCAAGACGAAAAACAGCGCCACCAATAGGCAAATAATAAAGAGCTATCCAAATCAAAGCAGTTGCAGCCGCAAGGTAAGAGGACTCAACAATTTTCAAGGCTTGTCTCTTACTAAGAGGAGCTTTGTAAAGAGATCTACTTTTTAAAAAGTTTTTATTATCTAAGGTCAAAATTATTATCTTTGTAAAGATGTAGCCTTTGAAAAGTTATCATCATCAAAACGTTCGATCTTTTCTACCTCAAACTGGACCCCAGCTTTTCTTAGAGCTTCAGTAACAGACTCAGCTGGTGCAGAGGGATTAGCACCTGATAATCTTAAAATGATTCTGTATGGCTGTGGATTAAAAATTGTCTTCTTTTTTAATTCTGTTGATTTTTGACTAAGTCTATCTTTTTTAGATATTGAAACTTCTTTGATAGTGACACCAAAATCATTTTCATTTTGTTTTTTATCATCATTCACTCTTGATATAATTTTTGTTTTTTCATTAGGTTTTTGCAGCATATTATTAGGTTTTCCTGAAGCTTTTGGATTCTCAGTGGTATCAAAACTATTTTCCAACTTTTCACCTATTAGAGTATTTGAACATGATTGAAGAGAAACAAGGGGAACTATTAGAAATAATCTAATAAATACTTTCTCGACTAATCTTGAAATTTTCAAAATTTTATTTTGCCTTAATAACCCTAACTTTACTTGCCCGTAGACGTCCTGTTTTAGTTGTAGAAGGCCCTTTTCGAGCACTACTTTTTTTTGATATTGATGAATCCAAATCTTTCTTAGTTGACTTAGTTGTCTTTTTAGTAGAATTCTTTTTCTTAGATGTTGTCTTTTTAGTTGATTTTTTAGCTGCCAATAATTCAATCGCTTCCTCTATAGAGATATCTTCAGCATTTTTTCCCTCTGGCAGAGAGGCATTTACCTTACCCTGTTTTACATATAAACCATAAGGACCATTAAATAATTGGATAGTTTCTTTTTGTCCTTCTGGGATACCGAGCTCCTTCAAAGCAGTTCTTCCTCCTCTCCCTCGTTTAGGGATAGATAAAAGCTCAAGAGCTCTTTCTAGGCTTACTTGAAGAACGTCATCCTCACCCTTAATTGAGCGATAATCTTTCTCACCACCATTTTTGCTCCAAACCACATAGGGACCAAATCTACCTAAACTTGATTGAACTCTACCTCCTTCTGGATGCTCTCCAAGTAGACGTGGTAATTGAATTAATCCAAGGGCCTCCTCAAAAGTCACATTCTCTGGTTTTAAATTCTTTGGCAATGAGGTCCTTTTTGGATTTGGAGCTTTTTTTAAAGATTTATCATCTAGATATTCAAGTGCTTTTTCAACATCTATCTCTTCCTCTTTTATATTCTCTGGCAACAAAATCTGCACCTTTGATGAATCTTGCTTCAAATAGAGTCCATATTGACTACTTTTAAACAAGCGAAGATTTCCTAACTTTTTCTTACCTTTTGGAATTCCAAGATCTTTCAATTCGACTACTAAACCTCTTTGAATAAAATGACCATATCTACCATTCATTAGATATAAATTCTGTCCGCTCTCAGGATCAACCCCAAGCGATTCAGGACCCTCAGCTTTTTGTTTTAAGATCATCTCTGCGATCTCCTCGTCCAACTCCGCAGGAGTGATTTCCTGTGGAAGAGTAGCTGTTATAGGCTTGCCATTTTCACCAAGTTGTTTTGACTCCAGATATGTTCCAAACTTGCCCAACCTAACAAGAGATGAAAGTCCCTCCAACGAAACAGCTCGGAATTCCCCTCCATCTATATCTCCTTCTCTTTGTTGAACTTGATTCTCTAGACCAGTATCACCTTTATAAAAATCCTTAAGGTATGGTAACCAACTCACTTTTCCTGTTGATATCTCATCAAGTGTAGACTCCATACGAGCTGTAAAACTAGTATCTACGAGATCAGGGAAATGTTCTTCAAGCAGTGCCGTAACAGCAAATGCTGTAAAGCTTGGAGTTAAAGAATTGTTGTTTAGAGCTGAATAACCTCGATCTACAATTGTTCCAATAATGCTTGCATATGTTGACGGACGACCTATTCCTTCTTTCTCAAGTGTTTTAACTAATGAAGCTTCGCTATATCTAGCAGGAGGCTGAGTCTGGTGCCCCAACGCCTCTATATTCTTAGCTATTGGAGTATCTCCTACAACTAATTTAGGTAAGAGCACTTCTTGTCCCTCAAGCGCACTATCTGGGTCATCAGTACCTTCAACATAAGCTCTAAAGAAGCCAGGAAAATCAATTCTTTTACCACTTGCCCTGAAAGAAACATTCGATGCTTGTATTTCAACGCCAAGCATTGTCAACCTCGCATCAGCCATCTGACTAGCAACTGTTCGTTTCCAAATCAGTTCATATAAAGAAAGGTCTCTTCCTTGTAAGCTTGACTCTTTGGGTGTTTTAAAACTTTCGCCAGACGGACGAATTGCTTCATGAGCTTCTTGCGCATTTCTAGTCTTGTTAGAGAATTGGCGCGGCTTATTACTTAAGTATTCAGCCCCATATTTTGACTCAACACACTTTCGTGAGGCATTAATTGCCTGATCAGAGAGATGAACAGAGTCCGTTCTCATATATGTAATAAACCCCCTTTCATATAAGCCTTGGGCACATCTCATGGTTTCCCTAGCTGATAATCGAAGTTTTCTATTGGCCTCTTGTTGTAATGTGCTTGTTGTAAAAGGAGGAACTGGTTTACGAATTGAAGGTTTTTCTTCGACATTAATAACTTTCCATTTATCTGTAGTTAGTTTTTGAGAAAGTTCCTTAGATTCTTCTTCCTTGAGTAATTTGACATTTCTACCAGATTTCAATAATCCGTTTGATTCATCAAAATCACTCCCACTAGCAATTCTTTGTCCATCTATTGAAGTCATTTTTACCTCAAATTCACTACCTTCTTTTTCTAATTTTGCTTTTAAGTCCCAATAACTTCCGCTTTTAAAAGATCTCCTTGCTCTCTCTCTAAGAACTAAAAGTCTTACTGCAACTGATTGGACTCTTCCAGCAGATAACCCCCAAGAAACCTTTTTCCATAAAAGAGGCGATAAAGTGTATCCAACTAATCGGTCCAGTATCCTCCTTGTTTCTTGAGCATGAACTAATTCCATATCAATTTCTCTTGTTTTTGATAGGGCTTTGGAAATAGCTTCTTTAGTTATCTCGTGAAAAACCATCCTCTTCACAGGAATTTTTGGGTCAAGGACATTCATTAAATGCCAACTAATACTTTCACCTTCTCTATCTTCATCAGTCGCAAGCAACAATTGACTAGCACCCTTCAAAGATTGTTTTAATTCCTTGACAATTTTTTTCTTATCTTTAGGTACCACATACAAAGGATCAAAATCAGCAGTGGTATTAACTCCAATTGTTGCCCACTTTTCTCCTTTGTGCTTTGCCGGAATCTCAGAGGCATTGTTAGGCAAGTCTCTTATATGCCCCATTGATGCAAGAACTTGAAAATCCTTAGGCAAAAAACCTTTAATGGTCTTTGCCTTTGTGGGACTTTCAACAATTACCAGAGTATGGTCAGTGGGCATCAGCTCAATTTCCCTCCTTCTTATCTAACGTACTGAATAGTAAAATGCATAGCCCAAAATGATTAAAAAGGCATATTTTATAACTTCGCTAGAGTTATAAAATCAGACTCAGCATAAAAACAATACATAAATGGGAGAACTTTTGTCTTTTCAAATATTCATAAACACGCCTGTAGAGCTTTTAAATCTCTCTTTAAATGCTAAAGCCGTGCTACCAGAGGCTGCAGTTCTTCTGGCAATGCTAGGGACACTTTTGGTTGATTTGGTTAGTGAAAAGATTTCAGCCCGCTGGTCCCCTCCCATTTGTTATGTAGGCCTTTGTACTTCTCTGATTTTGCTAGGGATGCAATGGAATGGAGAAATTCAAGAATCTTTTTTAGGAGCATTTGTCGCAGATAATCTGGCTATTGCTTTTAGAGGGGTCATAGCGCTATCAACTCTTATTTCTCTTCTCATCAGTTGGAGATATGCCGAACAGAATGGAAGTCCTATTGGTGAATTTGCAGCAATATTATTAGCTGCCACGCTTGGAGCAATGCTTCTTTGTGGTTCAACAGATTTGGTAAGTGTTTTTGTTTCATTAGAAACACTTTCCGTTGCTAGCTACCTACTTTCTGGATATCTCAAAAGAGATTCCAGAAGTTCAGAAGCAGCCTTAAAATATTTATTGGTTGGTTCTGCTGCTGCTGCTGTATTTCTTTATGGAGCATCGCTTCTTTATGGAATTAGTGGATCTACAAATCTACATGACATAGGAATAACCCTAATAAGTGCTCCGACTCCTTTATCGGCATTAGCTCTTGTTTTCGTCTTATCTACAGTAGCCTTCAAAATTGCTGCAGTTCCATTTCACCAATGGACACCAGATGTTTACGAAGGCTCTCCTACTCCAGTAGTTGCATTTTTATCAGTAGGCTCTAAAGCAGCGGGTTTTGCACTTGCAATAAGAATACTAGTGGGATGTTTTAGCGCCTTTGACACTCAATGGAAATTGCTATTTACTGTTTTGGCTGTCCTAAGTATGTCACTAGGAAATGTTGTAGCGCTAGCTCAAAAATCAATGAAAAGAATGCTGGCATATAGCTCAATTGGGCAAGCTGGATTTGTAATGATTGGATTGGTTTGTGGAACTGAAGATGGTTTTGCAGCAATGGTTTTATATATGGCAGCTTATTTATTTATGAACCTTGGCGCTTTTGCATGCATAATACTCTTCACAATAAGAACTGGGAGTGATCAAATATCAGATTACGCAGGGCTGTACCAAAAAGATCCACTGATAACATTGGGATTAAGTTTGTGCCTTCTTTCATTGGGAGGAATTCCTCCCATGCTGGGATTCTTCGGAAAGATTTATTTATTTTTTGCTGGATGGGCAGATGGGCAATACTTACTAGTTAGCGTTGGTCTGGTTACTTCTGTTATTTCTATTTACTATTACATTTCAGTTATAAAAATGATGGTCGTTACAGAACCTAAACAATCTTCAGAAGTTGTCAAAGCATATCCATCCATAGAATGGTCAATTCCAGGAATGTCTTCTCTAAAAGTAGCTTTGATTTTTTGTGTTCTTGTAACTGCTATTGGTGGAATAATTTCAAACCCTCTCTTTGACTTTGCTGATAGTGCGGTAAACGGAACGCCATTGCTTCGAGAAGCTATTACTCTTGCAAGTAAAAGTTCAATTGGCTAACCAATTTAAATCATTGGAAAAATCTGTAGCTCGTCTAACAAAAGTAAATAAAATTTATGGAGAAGGCTCAGTCAAAGTTAAAGCTCTTGATGAATTAAACCTTGAGGTTTTTCAGGGAGACTACCTTGCAGTTATGGGTGCAAGTGGATCCGGCAAAAGTACTGCAATGAATATACTTGGATGCCTTGATCGTCCTACCAATGGGACTTATGAATTGAATGGAACTGCTGTTGAAAAGCTTGATGATGATCTGCTAGCAGATATTAGAAACAAAGAACTTGGTTTTGTTTTTCAGCAATTTCATTTGCTTCAAGAAGTTTCAGCACTTGAGAATGTAATGCTTCCAATGATTTATGCATGCGTCCCCTCTTTCGAAAGGAAGAAACGCGCTGAAGAGGCTCTTGATAGAGTAGGGCTTGGGAACAGGATGACCAATCTACCTAATCAACTATCTGGAGGACAACAACAACGAGTTGCCATAGCAAGGGCAATAATAAATCAACCATCACTGTTATTAGCAGACGAACCAACTGGTGCTCTTGATTCCAAAACCACTGAAGATGTTTTAAATCTTTTTGACCAACTTCATAATCAAGGAATAACAATTGTATTAGTTACTCATGAAGACAATGTTGCTCAAAGAGCAAAGAAAATCGCAAGATTTAGAGATGGGAAGGTAACCGAGATTACTCATAATCAACTCAAGCAGTAGGGTTTAAGTTGATAAGACTCTCACATTATCTTCTTTAAAAAGAATCAATCTACCGATTGAGTCAATACCTTTAATATCCCACTTATAACCAGTTTCTTTATCAATATATTTTTTTGACCACAATCTTTCTTCTACTTGACTGCACAAAAAATTTTTATTATCTAATAAATCTAAAGACCTCTCAATTGCAAGCAAAACTTCTGACGACCAAAAATTTATATTCATCTTTTTATTTCCAATGATTTGTTTTAGTGAAATTCCATCTTTTGGAACATTATTAAAAACATTTAAACCTACTCCAACTCTTAATAATCTTAGTTTTCTCCCTCTAAAAAATAATTTAGGTAAAATTCCAGCTAATTTTTGACCATCAACCAATAGATCATTTGGCCATTTTATTTTGACTTTAACTCCCATCCTTTCAATTCTCTCAACCAAAGCTAATGCCACCGCTAACCCGTAAAGCCGAGAATTATTTTCACATGGTCCTTCTTTCTTAATGGCGGCACTAACCCAAACCCCTCCTTTGGGTGCATGCCAAATTCGACCAGCTTGACCTTGACCAAATCTTTGACAAGAAGAAAATACAGCTATTAACTGATTTTGTTTTACTGGTTTCTCTGCAATCCAATTTGATAGCTCTATTTCTGTACTAGCACAAATAGGTTTAAGAATTAATCTCCAAGATCTTGGAGAGGGATGATTTGATTTGTGATATCTATGAATCAACCCAACCCCTCTTTCAGGTTTTTGATTATTCATATTTCAAAAGTAATGTGTTCTTTAAAAATCAAGAATTATCCATTGACTTTTTCAACTCCTCTAATTCAACTTCAACTTCTTGGATTTCTACTGTCCTTACTTCATTTACATCTAAATCAGACGGAGGCAAAGACAGTGCATCAACCCCTGCTTTCAATTGAGTCCTTAATATCTCTAATTCTTTCTCTACATCATCGGCTCCTTCTAATGCTGCAAACTTACTTTCTAGATCTTCTCCAGCCAACTCTAATGCTGCTTGCCCAGAAGCTTCCAATGCCTCAACTTTATCTTCCATTCGTTCAAAAGCAGCCATAGCAGACTTACTACCTAAATCACCAACTGTACTTTGAATTTGTTGCTGAGCTTTAGCTGCCTGAGCTCTTGCTTTAAGCATATCTTTTTTAGTTCGAGCCTCAGCAATCTTTCTCTCTAATAACAAAAGGCTTTTCTTTAATTTTTCAACTTGACCATTTTGTGTTTGAAATTGAGTCGATAAAGATTGAAAAGTTTCTTGAAAAGCTTTTTTTCTACTCAATGCTTCTCTAGCCAGATCATCCTCTCCTTTTTTTAAGGCCAATTCAGCTCTAGAAAGCCAATTTTTAATTTGCTCTTTTGCTTGATTTCCCTGATTCTCTAGTCTTTTTTGACTTGCAATAGCCATAGCAACCGCTTGACGAAGCTTTACCAAGTCTTCTTGCATATCAGCAACAGACTGATCAAGTATTTTTATTGGATCTTCTGCATCACTGACAAAAGCATTTAGATTTGCCCTTAGCAAGCGACTTAACCTATCTAATAATCCCATTATGATCTTTGAAGCAATCTAAAAAAATATTAGCTAGATTTAAGCACCAACTCATCAATAGTGTCTAATTAAAATTGAATTTAGAAAACTTAACGCATAAAACAAAAGCAAAAAGAGAACAGTCAATATATACATGCTTAGAGGAAATAAAGTCTTCATGGAAAGGGAGTGTCGGAGGCCTTATTCAGGATTGGGTAGAAATAGCTGGGGAACAACTCGCATTGAATTGCACACCACTTAACATTCAAAATAAAGTTTTAACGATTGGATCAAGTCACCCGCAGTGGAGACAAGCGCTCCAATACAATCGTATGGAGTTAATTGAATCTTTAAATTCCTATGGATATCAAATAAAAGAAATTCGGATTAGACAACATTATCCTATTGATTTGGTCACTAAAGAAAGTGAAAAAGACATATGGGAAAAACATCCAAGTAGAACTGATAAGAATGGAATTGCAAATTGCCCTTATTGTAAAGTTCCTTCTCCCAAGGGAGAAGTTAAATTATGGGGTAAATGTAGTTTTTGTAGAAGAAAAGAATTGAGAATAGATTGAAAAACTTGGTTTTAAGCTTCAAGTAATAAAATCCCCATCTGCCCCTTGGCTAATGTTTGGTATTTTGCTTTTTTAAAGCCAACAGAAAGTGCCATATGAATTTGTTTTTCGCCTGAAGGGAAGTTAACTAAGCTTTTTTTTATATATGAATATTCTTTCCCCAAGCCGAAAAGAGATGAAATTGGAACAACATAAAAACTTAAGTAAATTTTTTGGAATAGACCTTGAATGGAAGGCCCTTCAAAAGATCTAAAATCTAATATTCCAGCTTTGCCTCCTGGTTTCAAAATCCTCAAAGCCTCTTTAAGCCCCGCATAAGGACTTGAAAGATTCCTTAAGCCATAGGCCATTAAAAGGCCATCAAATTGATGTGAAGTGAGATTTGTCTCAAGAGCATCGCGATTTATCCATTCAATTGAAGAATAATTTTGCTTAGATCTTTCTCTCGCAACTAATAATGCTTGAGAGGCTGAATCTATTCCAGTAATATTTTCAGAACTCTTCATATATCTAGCCAAAAGTATTGCCATATCTCCTGTTCCACAGCAAAGATCTATCCATTTTTGTCCAAAAATTGGATTTAGAATATTCAATAGTTTTCTTTTCCATAGCCTATGTAATCCAAAGCTAAAAATATCATTTAAAAAATCATATTTTGAAGAAATTGAATTAAACATTTCCTCGATAGCTTTAGTATTACCAGGTCTCATATAAGTCTAAGGAGTTCTTTACTCGCAAATAAAACTTAATGCAAAGAAATTTATTTTATATCTTTTAGTGCAAATATTAATCATTCAACTGGTCTGATAAGTAAATTTTCCTTAATTAGATATTCTTTTATTTCGCTGATAGTTAATTGTCCATCATGCAATAGGGATGCCAAGAGAGCAGCTGAAGATTTCCCAAGAGTAAAAGCCTCTTTAATGTGTTTCAAGCAACCAGCCCCTCCTGAAGCTATTACAGGAATTGGAACCTTTTCAGCAATAGATTTTGTCAGTTCGATGTCATATCCATTTTGAGTTCCGTCACCATCCATGGAAGTTAATAGGATTTCTCCTGCTCCTAGCTCAAATACTTTTTCTGCCCATTCAATCGCATCCAAACCAGTATTATTACGTCCACCACTCACATAAACGTCCCACTTATTAGGAATATTTTTGTTCTTTTTTGCATCTATTGCAACAACAATACATTGAGATCCAAAACGATTAGCCCCTTTAGAAATCAACGAAGGGTCTTTAACAGCACTGGAATTTAAACTTACTTTGTCAGCTCCTGCTCGTAACAATTCATTTATTCCATTTATAGAACTTATCCCACCTCCAACAGTGAAAGGAATGGTTACCGCTTCTGATGTTCTTCTAACCATATCAACCAAAGTTGATCTTTTCTCGTGCGTAGCTGTTATGTCTAGGAAGACCAATTCATCGGCTCCAGCCTTGCTATATCTACATCCAAGCTCAACCGGATCACCTGCATCACGCAATCCTACAAAGTTAACCCCCTTCACTACTCTTCCATTTGAAACATCAAGACAAGGGATCAATCTTAAAGCAACCATGATTTTTAAACAGGGGAACTGTTATGGTTGCCCAAACT
This sequence comes from Prochlorococcus marinus str. MIT 1013, assembly GCF_027359395.1. Taxonomy (NCBI): domain Bacteria; kingdom Bacillati; phylum Cyanobacteriota; class Cyanophyceae; order Synechococcales; family Prochlorococcaceae; genus Prochlorococcus; species Prochlorococcus marinus. The sequence goes on along the minus strand of NZ_CP114778.1, from coordinate 1,922,761 downwards.
TAAGCATTTTGATGCCATGGCTAAGCCAACCTCCCTTTCAAGGATAGGTTCAAAAATTAAAATCAATATTGAACGTGTAAGAGATCGCATACCTTCTTATTTGATCAACCAACTATCTGAGGATCCAAGAGGTACTGTAATCGATTACAAGATGACTGATGGTAGAGGTGGCATTGGTGTGGTAATTAAAATGAATGATGGAAGCAAACATTGGTTCTTCGAAGATGAACTTTCTTAACCCTGAGATAAAAAAGTGAGCGATGCTAGGCAACTCCTTGGAATAAAAGGAGGTTCTGAAACAAAAAACATTTGGAAGCTTCGTTTGCAATTAATGAAGCCAATCACATGGATTCCTTTGTTATGGGGAGTCATTTGTGGAGCAGCTGCCAGTGGTAATTTCCACTGGGAATTAAGCAACGTTCTTGCTTCGATCAGTTGCATGTTTATGAGCGGGCCACTCTTAACTGGATACACGCAAACAATAAATGATTACTTTGATAGAGAAATCGATGCAATAAATGAACCTAATAGACCAATACCTTCAGGGGCAATTTCACTTTTTCAAGTGAAATGTCAAATTTGGGTTCTATTAATAGCTGGTCTTGGAATTGCATATTTATTGGATTTATGGGCACATCACACTATTCCTTCAGTCCTTCTTCTAGCATTGGGAGGTTCATTTGTAAGTTTTATTTACTCAGCACCACCTTTAAAACTTAAACAAAATGGTTGGCTTGGGAATTATGCACTTGGTGCAAGCTACATAGCTCTTCCTTGGTGGGCTGGACAGGCTCTATTTGGACATTTAACATGGACAACTGCTCTTCTTACTCTTGCCTATAGCTTGTCAGGCTTAGGAATTGCTGTAATTAACGATTTTAAAAGCGTGGAAGGGGATAAGAGCCTTGGGCTTGAATCACTTCCTGTTGTTTTTGGTATTAAAAATGCAAGTCGTATTAGCGCAGGAATGATAGATATCTTTCAACTGGCAATGGTAGTAGTTTTAATAGCGATAGGACAACATTTTGCATCTGTCATTCTGGTTTTACTTATAATTCCTCAAATAACATTTCAAGACATCTGGCTATTGCGTGATCCATTAAGTTTTGATGTTAAGTATCAAGCAAGCGCACAACCATTTCTGATTTTAGGAATGCTTGTAACTGCAATTGCCATAGGACATAGTTCCTTAATCAGTTTATAAAATTAATTATTAAATCTTAAAACAAGATAAAAACTATTAAAAAAAAATACATTTATAGTCCATATACTTACATTAATTTTTTAATTTATTTAAAACAGCAATATAAAAACCATCTCCATTATCTTCCTCTCCAGGCCAAATCTGTTTTTCATATTCCAATAAAAACTCAGGTTTTAATTGAAGAAAGTTTTTTATCTGATTAAAATTTTCTTCAGGATGAATAGTACAGGTGGAATAGATCAGTGTGCCTCCACTTTTTAATAAAGGAGCTAACGATTTAAGTAAATGACTTTGAACAGCGACAAGCTCCTGAATATTATCTTGATTCATTCTCCATCTTGCATCAGGGTGGCGAGCAAGAGTACCCAATCCTGAGCATGGCGCATCAATAAGTATACGATCAAAAAAACTTTTCCAATCAGGATTTTTGAGTAATAGCTCATTAGAATCAGCAACCAATATTTGCAAGCATTTAGTCCCAAGTCTCTCTGAGTTAGCTAATATTTTTTTTGATCTTCTGGATGATCGATCAACAGACCAGACCTTGCCCTCATTGTTAATTAATTCAGCAATATGTGTTGATTTTCCGCCTGGTGCAGCACAAGCATCAAGAATCTTTTCTCCAGGCAAAGGTCCTAATGATGGGGCAATTAGCTGTGAAGATCTATCTTGTACACTCCATTTCCCTTCTTCATAACCGGGCCATTTCCTAGGTTCACCGACACCAGCTCGAACTTCTAATCCGTAAGGACAGTTTGATATCACTTGGGTATGAATACCACAGGAATCAAAAATTGCTTTTACTTCTTTTAAATCTGCACGCAATTTATTCACTCTTATATCAATAGGACTAATGCAATTAAATGCTTTAGCAATCTTCTTAGCATCTTCAATTCCCTTCCAATTAATCAATTCACTTGCCAACCAAAGAGGAAGAGATTCGTTTTTTGCTAATTCTAAACTCGGATTCTTCAATTCAGGTAACAGGAGACCTCTCTTTTGGCTTCTAAGAGCAGATCGCAAGATTCCATTAACAACAGGTGCCAGTTTTTTTAAATGATGCTTTTTCGCAAGTTCTACAGTTGTGTTAATTGCAGCAGATGGAGGTATTCGCTCCATTTTTAAAACCTGATAAAGCCCAAGATGCAATAGCCATCTTAATAAAGGAGGTTGTTTTTTAGCGGGTACTTTTCCTAAATAATCAATCCAACAATCTAAAAAATATCTTTGGCGAATTGCACCATAAGAAAGTTCAGTTATCAAGGCTTTATCTATCGACTTAAAAGAATAAAGATTAAAAACCCTTTCCAAAGCAACATCTGCGAATGCACCTCCACCTACTGCTTGGATAACCTCCCAAGCAGCTTTTCTGGCATCTAAGCCTTTCATGGATGACAGGTTTTTACTCAAAAGAGATCAATTGAAAAACAGTTGACAGTAAAGTGTTTACCGAGACAATCATAATTCAAGGGATCCAAAAGTCTTTTACTGCAATGACTTTCAAAGGAATAGCTCGTACTAGGCCAACTCAAAAGGTGTAACATAAGATACTTTTAACCTCATACTGCAAACGTTAAATTTGATACAACTTCTTTAATGTGTGAGGACACTATGAAGCTTTTTTCACGATTATTAGTAGCTCCAGCAGCTTTGGGTCTTATGGCTCCTGTTGCAGCTAATGCAGATACTGCCTTTTCATCAACCACAACTCTTGGTGGTTCAGCTGTTTTCACAACTGGTTCAGTTGCTGATGGCGGAACATCTGATACAGAAGAAGAGCTTTATATGCAGTATGCATATACTCTAGATGTAAATTCTAGCTTCACTGGCGAAGACCTTTTCTCTGCAGGCATCGTAGCTGGTAATGCTAGTGGCCCACTTGCAAGCATGGATAGTGCTGAAACAGGTGGCCTAGATGTTCAGTCTTTATTTTACAACTTCCCTGTTGGCGATCTTTCAGTAACTGTTGGACCTTTGGTTGATCAGGATGATGTTGTTGCTGCAACAACTTCTGCTTATTCAGACGCTTTCAGACTAGGCAGCATGCCTTATTCTTTGGCTGGTAACGAAACTGGTCCTGGAGTTGGTGTTGCTTACTCTAACGATAACGGCGTAGTTGCTTCTGTAAGTTTCGTTTCTGTTGGTGGTGCTGATTCAACAGTAGGAATCGGCGCTGATGATGGTGATGATGTTTCAACTTTCACTCTTGGCTATAACGGCGACGGCTTTGGTGGCGGTCTGGTAATCGCTTCTAACGACGGTGAAGGCGGAACAGCTGGATACGACACATTTGGTGGTGGTATCTACTACAGCCCAGAGTCAATTGATGCAACATTCAGCGTTGCTTATGACACAACAGATCCAGAAACAGGTGCTGATGCAACCGACTTGTTCGTTGGTGTTGACTACGAAGTTGGTCCAGGAACATTAAGTGCTGCTTACAACTCAACTGATGTTGATGGTAGTGATTCTTTAGATTCAACAGGATTTGAAGTTTCTTACACTTATTCATTGAACGACAACGTTACACTTACTCCTGGTTTCTTCACTGTTGAAGATACAAGTACTGGTGATGACGACACTGGTGTTGTTGTTGAAACTGCATTTAGCTTCTAAATTTATTAGAACCTAAATTCTTTTACTTAAATAAAAAGCTCCTGTCCATTGGCAGGAGCTTTTTATTTGGAGATTTATCAAATATTTTTTAAAATCACTAATATATATTTTTTATATATGAAATAAATACCACTATCATCATAAAAAAGCTCCTACTGTTCCAAAAGTTATAAGAAATGCCTCTACTACCTAGACGTTTTGAACGTATAAAATCAGTACTAAACAAGAGGATTTCGGATCTCACAGTCTTAATTGAGAATGTTGAAAAGCCTCATAATCTCTCAGCGATAATACGAAGTTGTGATGCAGTTGGTGTTCTTGAGGCATATGCTGTTTTCAACAAAGAAAAGTTTTTAACATTTAATAGCACGGCGCAAGGAAGTCAAAAATGGGTCCAAATAAACCAATATAAAGAGACCACTGAGGCAATAAAAGTTCTTAAGAAAAGAGGGTTTAAATTATATGGCACGAACTTGAATCCAAAATCAATTGACTATAGAAAATGTAATTTCAAAGGGTCAACAGCATTTGTACTAGGTGCCGAGAAATGGGGTATCAGTGAAGAAGCCGCGAGTCTAATGGATGAGCATATTCATATTCCAATGAGAGGTATGGTTGAATCTTTGAATGTATCAGTTGCAGCATCGGCATTATTATTCGAAGCGCTAAGGCAACGTCAAGTAGCCAATATAATTCCTGAGTCTGGAGAGGGTATGAGCCAAGAAACATACAAAGAAAAGATCTTCGAGTGGGCTTACCCCGAGGTTGCTCAATGGTGCAAAAGTGAGGGCAGAAAATATCCAGAACTTAATGAAAAAGGTGAAATCATGGATGATCTCCCAAGAACAGAAAAAATGAGATACTAAATTCCAAACCTCAAGTATGATTTAATCCTGCAAACTAGTTTCACTGAAAAATTTCTCTAAACCTTCTCCAATAAAAGATAATCCCAACACTAAAACGAACATAGCCATACCAGGATAAATCGCTGTCCACCAAATGCCAGTAGGCAATGCAACTAATGCCATATTTAAATCACTTCCCCATTCTGGAATATTTTCAGGAAGACCTAATCCAAGAAATCCTAATCCTCCAAGCACCAATACAGCATCTGCAGCATTAAGTGTTAAGACCACAGGTACAGAAGTAAGAACGTTTTTAAGAAGATACTTTCTTATTACCCACAAAGGGGAAGCTCCCATTGATATTGCCGCCTCAATATAAAGTTCTGATTTAACCTGTGAAGTCTGGTTTCTTATAAGTCGAAAATATTGGGGAATATAGACGACGCACAATGCTATTGATGCATTCAATATGCCTCTACCCAATAAAAATGCCATCACCACTGAAAGAAGAAGGACAGGGATTGTATAAAGAGTATCCATGAAAAGCACCAGAATCCTATCCAAAAGCCCACCAATATAGCCACTCAAAAGTCCCAAAGGTATGCCTACCAGAACAGCAAGAGATACGGCAACAAAAACAACCTGCAAAGCAACTCCACTCGCAGCTAAAGTTCTAATACAAACATCTCTTCCTAGTCGATCGGTTCCACACCAGTGATCTATGGATGGAGCCGAAAAAATCGGATTCCCTAACCCAAATTCACCATCAGGTACAAGCTTTAAAGAGATTAATAGTGGCATGAAAATAGAGATGCCTATATATACGGATAAAATTATCAGCCCAGCGAAAAATAACCGTGTGGACAAATTCTTTCGTCTTATAAAATCTCTCAGATTCAATGATCAAATAATAAAACCTAATTAAATTTAGCTGTAAAAGGTAGAAAATTAAAAAAAAATTGCTTAAATGAATGAATACATACAATTTAAAATGCATTTAAGAAATGATGGTCTCACCGTAGGGGAGCTTTCAATAACCATTGCAGCTTTAATAATTATAGGTTTTATATGGACAAATTTAACCAAAGAAAAAGGGAATCAGGAAGTATCGATGTTCATAACTAATTCAAGCGAGATAAGCTATACAAAACAAACATAGATCATAAAAACAACTATTAATCATTATTTAATTTCAATACAGCCATAAAAGCCTCTTGAGGAACATCTACTTTCCCCATTGACTTCATTCGTTTTTTACCTTTTGCCTGTTTCTTCAACAATTTCTTTTTTCTAGAAATATCACCCCCGTAGCACTTTGACAAAACATCTTTTCGTAATGCACTAATACCTTCACTTGCAATAATTCGACTCCCAATAGAAGCCTGCAAAGGAATCTTAAATTGTTGTTTCGGAATAAGTTCTTTTAATTTCTCAACAAGTCCTTTACCGACACCATAAGCGTTATCTTTATGAACAATTGTCGTTAAAGGGTCTGCTCTCTCTGAATTAATTAAAACATCTAATCTTACTAAATCATTTTCTCTATAACCAATCAAGTGATATTCCATAGAAGCATATCCCTTAGTTCTACTTTTCATCTGATCAAAGAAGTCTGTCACAACTTCTGCTAAAGGTATTTCATAAATAAGAGTGACTCGATCAGTCGTTATGTACTTCATATCAATAAAGTCTCCTCTTCTATCCTGACAAAGTCCCATCAAAGTTCCGTTGTAATCATTAGGAGCATAAATTTCCATTCGGACATAGGGTTCTTCTATGGTTTCACGTTTTTGAGGGTCTGGGAGTGTAGCGGGATTATCGATCATCAAAACTTCTCCATCAGTCATTTTCACTTTATAAATAACTGAGGGTGCAGTAACAATCAAATCCAAGTCATATTCGCGTTCTAAACGCTCTTGAACAATTTCCATATGTAATAAACCTAAGAATCCACAACGAAAGCCAAATCCCATTGCGCTACTAGTTTCAGGTTCATATTTCAATGCAGCATCGGATAGCTGTAATTTATCTAGAGCCTCTCTGAGATCTGGATATTGATCTGCATCAGTGGGGAACAACCCACAAAAAACCATTGGTTTGGCTTCTGTGTAACCTGGTAGAGCTTCTCCAGCAGGTCTATCCTGCAACGTGATCGTATCCCCGACTCTTGCATCAGCAACTGCTTTGATTGAAGCTGCTAAATATCCAACTTCCCCTGCATGAAGAGAATTTACTTTTACTTGATCAGGAGCCATAACGCCTATTTCGTCTAACTCATAACTTTTTTTACTAGCCATAAGTAAAACCTTGTCTTTCTTACTTATGCCACCACTCATGATTCTGAAATAGACAATCACCCCTCTGTAAGGGTCGTAATAAGAATCAAAAATAAGTGCTTTTGTAGCTTGGTCAACATTATCTTTTGGAGAAGGTATTCTATCTACTACTGCTTGCAATATTTCTGGAATACCAACCCCTGTTTTAGCAGAACAGGAAATTGCCTTAGATGTATCTAAACCAATAATTGATTCAATCTCATTTTTGATTTTCTCAGGATCAGCGCCAGGTAAATCAACTTTATTAAGAACAGGAATAATTTCTAAATCATTTTCCAAGGCGAGATAAACATTGGCCAAAGTTTGAGCTTCAACTCCTTGACTAGCATCAACAACAAGCAAAGCACCTTCACAAGCCTGCAATGAACGACTCACCTCATAAGAAAAGTCAACATGGCCAGGAGTATCTATCAAATTCAGGACATATTCCTCTCCATCATCCGCTTTATAATTCATCCGAGCAGCCTGTAATTTTATAGTTATTCCTCTCTCTCTCTCAAGGTCCATATTGTCCAAGAATTGTTCTTGCATGTCTCTAGAGGAGACAGTGCCAGTGTCCTGAAGAAGCCTATCTGCCAAGGTTGATTTACCATGGTCAATATGAGCAATTATGCAGAAGTTCCTCAGACGAGAAATGGGCACATTAGTCATGCGAAAGCAATTAAAAGAGCAAGATCTTCATTTATCAATTCCATTCTGAATAAAGATTAAATATAGCTCACCAGTACTAAAGTTTTAAATTAATTTAAGTAAGAAATCGTTTCTTTTGCGAATTGCCAAAAGTGCATCTTGATTTGAATTAATATCTGTCCCAATGCTGGGGAAAAGCTCTAACATTTTATTTTTCCATTTGGTTGATTTCATTTTTTTCTGCCAGCACCGGTTTAAAACTTCAATCATGATTGTTACTGCTGTGCTTGCGCCAGGAGAAGCCCCAAGCAAAGCAGCTAAAGATCCATCAGATGAAGTAACAACTTCTGTCCCCATTTTTAAAACACCGCCTTTAGAGGTTTGTTTAATTATTTGAACACGTTGTCCTGCAATTGAAAGCTTCCAATCATTAGCTGAAACCTTAGGAAGAAATCTTTTTAAAGTTTCTATTCGATCCTCATTTGTTTGTATTAATTGATTTATTAAGTACTTGCCTAGATCTATATTGTCTAATCCTGCTTGCAACATAGAGAAAAGATTAGTTGTTTTGATGGATCTAAATAAATCCAATTTTGATCCATATTTTAAAAAATTTGAACTAAATCCTGCAAACGGACCAAACAAAAGAGATCTTTTTCCATCTATCCATCTTGTGTCTAAGTGAGGGACAGACATTGGTGGTGCTCCAACTGCTGCGTTTCCATAAACTTTTGCATTATGTGTTTTTGTTAATTTCTCCTCATCACATATCAACCATTTACCGCTGACAGGAAACCCTGCATATGACAATCCTTCAGGAATTCCCGATTTTTGCAAAAGGGATAAAGCTCCTCCTCCTGCCCCAAGGAAAACAAACTTTGATCTTACAATTCTATTTTTTTTTGCTCCTTCTAAAGATAAATACCAATCTCCTTGACTATCTTGCTGAAGATTCTCAACATTAGTAGAGTAGTTAATCTCAATAGATTTCTTCCCTTCAATTTGATTGATATATGAACGAGTTAAATTGCCAAAATCAATATCAGTCCCTCTTTTAATTCTTGTCGCAGCAATTTTTTCATTCTCTTTTCTACCATCCATAATTAATGGAATCCAATCTTTTAATTCCGCATAATCCTTGGTGAATTCCATTTGTGCAAAAGCCGCATGAGAACTCAGTTCAGAAAACCTTTTTTTAAGCAAAGAAATATCTTTTTCTCCAAAGACAAGGCTGATATGTGGCAAATTATTTAAAAAGTTTTCTGGCACCAATTTCCCTTTTTCTACCAACGATGCCCAAAACTCCAAGCTTTGCTCAAAGGATTTATTTATTTCAAAAGCTTTGGTAGTAATAAGAGAGCCATCCTTTTGGATTGGAGTATAATTAAGCTCACAATTAGCCGCATGTCCTGTTCCAGCATTATTCTTGGAGCAGCTACTTTCCAAACCAGCAGAAGATAATCTTTCAACAACTAGCAATCGTAAATCTGGCTCAAGCTCATGCAGAAGAACTGCAAGAGTTGAGCTCATAATTCCTGCACCTACTAATATTGCGTCATAAGTATCTTCTGATTCTGAGGAACTAGTATTAAACAAAATCTTTATCAAGATTACATATAGAATATCCTGCAATTAACTAAGCTAAGCAAAATCAAATTAAGTAAACCGAAATGAGTGACGAAACTCTTGCATTGACGACAGAAAACGTTGAAAAGGTTCTTGATGAATTAAGACCATTTCTCATGGCCGATGGAGGAAATGTAGAGATCGCTGAAATAGATGGACCAATCGTCAAAGTTAGACTTCAGGGCGCTTGCGGAAGTTGCCCAAGTAGCACTATGACTCTAAAAATGGGTATTGAAAGAAAGCTAAGGGAAATGATTCCTGAGGTTAGCGAGGTAATACAAGTTTTATAAATCAACTTTCTCTTTAACCTTTATTATTTAATCTAGAGAGCTTAATTCCCTCTTAATTGCGGACTTGTAATTAAGACAATCTAAAGGGAGACCATTATAAATGAGATAACCTATTGGAGCCATTAAACCAACTGTAAAAATAAGATTAGATACTTCTAGCCCTATGTTTCTTAGCAAAAAAGTTATTCCATATATCCCTAAAAGATAAACATGAAGAATCAAAAATTCTTTAATATTTTGAACAGGCCATCTAAAAATAGAACCTAAGAAAAACAAAATACCTTTCATCAATCTTATTTATAGTTGAATGATCATACATAATCTTTAATCATTTTTACTTACAAATATGTATCTAAAGATGAAAAATGATGTATCAATTAATTTTTGAATTTTGATTTATTTAGAGAATATTCTTTTTTCAGCTTTCTCATTCTTCTTGCCCATATTAGTGTCGCAATAACAACCCATAAAAAGAAGCCACCCAAAGCAAGAAGGCTAGCTGTGAAGTTCATAAAGAAAGACTTTTAAAAAGTTAGAATCGAAGTCTTTTGAAGCCAAAATACTCCTATCACTATTGATAGTGCTCCTATTGAACGCATCAAAAAAGGATAAAACATTTTATTCGCTTTACTAGTTGCGAAAGAAATACCTAAAACAACACATCCCATTGCGAAGACTGATCCAAGTAAATATGCAAATAGATAAGCCACCGCTCCAAACAAAGGTAATGCCAATGCAGGAATAACTGCAACCAAATGACTAGCGCCAGCAAACCCGTGCAAAACTCCTAATCCCGTTGCGGCATGAGTATGACTGCTATGAAGTTTATTTCCAGGTGAATGGAAATGAAAATGTTTATGAGACTTTTCTTCTCCATGCATATGCTGATGCATGTGAATATTTACTTTCAAAGAAGTCCTAATAGCTAGCCCCCCCACAATCAAAAGGCTTATACCAACAAGAAACTCTGCATAAGAAGACAATAATTCAATGTTAATTAAATCCTTAGCTAAAATCGCTATTAATAAAAGGATCAAAACCCCTGCTGAGTGTCCAATCCCCCATGCCAACCCATCAATTAAAGCTACTCGGGGTTTTCGTATAGACGAAGGAGCCATTGCTACCATATGGTCTGCTCCACTAACTACGTGTACTGCCCCTGCCGCAAATCCAGTTAATGTGCTGATCAACATTTGAGCTGGTCAGATGAATTTTTTTTCAGAATCTTCATGAAAAAGATATGGGCTTCATCAAATGGATCAATTTTATGACCGTATAAAATTAATATTACATCCCAGTAGAGTGATTATATTGATGAATTTTTTTTATAACTGAAATTTTCATCAAAAGTGTAGATATATCCTTACTTTATTTTTTACGAAATTTGATCCTTTTGAAGTTTTCCAGACATCTCATAGGCCTCTGAGCTTCCACCATGTCCATGAGCAATACCTAATTCATGCATTTTTGCATGTTCATCGATGGTATATCTGAGCTCCTTTGAGCCTGAACCGAATGTCGAATAAACTCCATAGGCTACTGAGCCAGCTAGTAAAACAACTATTCCTCCTATAAGAATCAACAAGGTTGGATCAGTAGTTGAGGTTTCCATTCGCTTTGTTAATTAATTAACATAATCCTACTGTATGAATAAAGACATCGAGAGCTAAAAAAGGAAACTACTTAAATTGGCCCAATACAATCTTTAGCTTGGTTAATCAAAAAGTATTTATAGTTAACTGATTTAAAAATGATAAATACTTTAGAAATAAATTGATAACAACAAATTGTAAAAATTAATTTAATTCCTATTTATATGATTAACTTTTTTCATAATTAAAGAATTGATCAACGTATTATTAGAGAGTAGAATTATAAGCTAAAAGCCCGAAAAAACCTAAGATCAAAAGGATGCTAGCAATCCTGCTAAAAGTTACAGGACCAAAATCAATTTTCATTTTAAGACTTAATTAGGAATCGCATCTTAATATAAAAGCTACAAAAGGTGAAGTGGCTTAAAATGGAAAGTAATTCAAAAGTTCAATAGAAATATGATTTTCACTAATTTGCTCGATGGGACCAAAATCTAATCAAGATTCACTCTTTTGATTGTTAACTTCCAAATGATGCTCATAAGCATCAATCTCTTTCTCACTTTTTTTTATTTGCCCATCGAACATTACCACCCATTCTTGAGCTTTGATTTTTTGTTCTTTTTTGATATTCATAGACCAATTAAAAATCAAATGCAATCATACTTTAATAACGTACTTTATGATTTAAAATCTCTCCTGAAAATGATTAAGAATGGTAGACGTTTAGGTTCACACAACTAAAAGATATAATTAAATTGGTAAGTTGGCAAAAAAAAGATATTCTTAGTTACTACATCAAAAGATAAACGATATGTCACCAATATTGTTCAAAGACAATATGCCCGCTCTACAAAATAAAGACTATTTTAATTATGGAGGTCAAGGTCCACTCCCAACTCAATCATTAAATGCAATAAATTCGAGTTGGCAAACAATTCAAAACTTAGGTCCATTTACAAATGACGTTTGGCCATACATTACTAAAGAGGTCATAACTACGAAAAATCTTATAGCAGAGATTTGCGCTATTCATCCTAAGAGAATTGCTTTTACTGAAAATGTCACCTCCGGTTGTGTCTTACCTCTACTAGGCCTGCCATTTTCTAATGGTGATAATTTATTACTTGGCGATTGTGAACATCCAGGGATAGTCGCAGCATGTAAAGAGTTAGCTCGAAAAAAGAATCTAACAATCGCCATACTTCCCGTATCAAAATTATGCAATGGTAACGACAAGAAAGATGAGACATATAAAGAAGTACTTAGATTAATAGATAAATATCTACAAAAAAATACAAAGCTCGTTGTTCTCTCACACCTCCTTTGGAATACAGGACAAATTATGCCGATTGAACTCATTTCCAAAAGACTTAAAGAGCATTCAAGCAAACCTTATTTATTAGTTGATGCTGCTCAAAGTTTTTGTCACATACCAATTAAAGGTGCTTGTGACAATGCGGACATATATGCGTTTACAGGACATAAATGGGCATACGGGCCTGAGGGACTGGGAGCTGTTGCTCTTTCAACAAGAGTTCTAGAAGAGTCAAGCCCAACATTAATTGGCTGGAAAAGCTTAAAAGCTGAAGAAGGCATATATGTCAACAATAAAACTCCTTTTCATTCTGATGGCAGACGTTTTGAGATAGCGACTTCTTGTGTCCCTCTTTTAGCTGGTCTAAGGAGCTCTCTAATAATGCTAATCAATGAAGGTCATGAGACTGAGCGCTTTTGTAAGATTAAAAGCCTCAGCGCTATCCTTTGGAAAAAACTAAACCAAATCAAAAACATTGAACTTGTTTTAAACAATCCTCCACCTGCAGGAATTATAAGTTTCACTATTAATGGAATCAATTCTCCGGAAGAGGTTGTCAACTATCTTGGTAAAGAGAATTTATGGATAAGAGTTCTCGAAGATCCCAAATGGCTTCGTGCTTGCGTTCATGTCACAACAGATTTAAACGAGATCGATAATCTTGTTATTGGTTTAAAAAATTACATCTCGACTAAGCAGTCTAAATAAAATTTGTTTTTAAACATAATGCTTTTCTAGCTTGTTCACGATCGTCAAAATAAATTGTCTGATCTTTTAAAATTTGATAATCTTCATGACCTTTTCCTGCGATTAAAATAACATCGTTTTTATTGGCTTTTGCTATGGCCAGTTGAATTGCTATGGATCTCTCTGGCTCAATAGAAATTTCAGAATCAAAAGTTATGCCCTTTTCAATATCTTTAATAATTTCGCTTGGGTCTTCTTGCCGAGGATTATCAGATGTTACAACTACATAATCTGCAAACTTAGCAGCTACTTCCCCCATCTTAGATCTTTTACCTTTATCTCTGTTACCACCACAACCAAAGACACAAATTAATTTTTTTTTCGTCAATGATCTCGATGCTATTAAAGCATTTCGCAAACCATCCGGTGTATGTGCATAATCTACTATCACTAGTGGATAGCCGTCTTTGACTTTAAATCCATCCATATTTATCAGTTGCATTCTCCCTGGTACTCCAGGGAACTTGTTCAAAGCTACCAAAAGATCATTTAACGGGAGTCCCCTTTGAACTAGAATTCCTACTGCTTGCAAGATATTCATTAAATTAAAATCACCTATTAGTGGTGAAAAAAATTTTTCTACTCCAAAGGGCGTATGCAATTTTCCCTTATATCCATCTTGCATAATTCGAAGATTAGTAATATATAAATCTGGTTTCTCTTTGGCTTGAGAGTTCTCTTTTAGTGAGCATGTCCAACATTTTTTGTTTAGCTCTTTTGCTAATTTCGCACCCCATTTATCGTCTATATTAACCACTGATCTAGGGCTATTATCGTTTGTTAAATGTGCTCGGAACAAACTAGCTTTAGCCTCAAAATAAGATTCCATTGAATCGTAATAATCTAAATGGTCTCTTGAAAGATTTGTAAATATTGCTCCACTAAAATCACATCCAGCAACTCTATTCTGAGACAAAGCATGTGAACTTACTTCCATTGCTGCATATTCAATTCCTGCCCGAACAGCTTTACTAAGTTGTTCCTGCAAAGGGACAGCAAAAGCAGTTGTATATTTTGAGGTTTTCTCATAGTTAGGCCATCGATTAATTAATGTTCCAAACAAGGCGGTTGGATAGCCAAGAGAAGCAGTCAAAAATTCAATTAAAAATGATGTAGTCGTTTTGCCGTTAGTACCCGTGACACCTATCAAACAAATCTCACTAGATGGCTTACCCCAAAAATCAGCAGCTAATTTGCCAATAAATAATGATACGGGATCCGGAATAATAACTACGGGGTCTTCATTAGTTGGCGGATTTAAAATAGAAGCCTTTTTACTAATCATTGCAGCACAAGCACCTCTCTCAATTGCTTTTGACCAATAGGTCCCTCCATCAACTTTTTCACCGTCTAAACCTAAGAACAAATCACCTTTTTCGATTTCTCTAGAGTCACATGAAAGATTTTTTATTTCTGGATTCACTAACCCTGGAGGGACTTGAAGATTAACTGCTTCTAATAAAGTGTGTAAATAACGCGACAAAACAAACCTCTGATGATGAAAAATCAATGAAATATCATTTCAAGTATAAAAAGATCTGCATAATTTTCACCAGAAAATAAATCTATTTATGATTCTGCAATTAAAAAGAAATTTAATCTTCTTTATAAAAAATTTTAGTTATTTAAAAAATAAATTATGTTTTTCTCCTTGAAATCAATAAAGTAATTTAACAACAAGAGGAATTAGTTATTTTCTTAAACTGTTTTGTAAAAAATATTCAAATTCTTTTGTATCCAAGATAAAAGCATATCTTCCTTTAAACGTGGAGGAACTCGAGGTAATTCAACCTTTTTTAATAATCTAGTTGAGTCAAGAACTATTACTGGGACTTGATTTGTATACTTCATTTGAATATCTAAAGACACTTTTTTGCTATCTATGTCGACAATGGAAAGCATAATAGATGGGTTTAATTTTTCTAAACATATGTTGGATAATTTTTCTTCAAGTGTTTGACACAAACAGCACCCTTTACGTGAATATAAAATTAATACCTCTGAGTTCATTTTTCTGGAACTGGGTCACACCCACAGGGAGTAAAAGGATGACATTTGCTTAACCTTTTCAAAGTCAACCAACCACCTCTCCAAGGACCATGCTTATTAACGGCTTCTATCCCATAGGCACTGCAACTAGGGATAAATCGACAACTCGGTCCAAATAATGGTGAAATCCACTTCTGATAAAAGAGAATCAAACCAACAAAAACGAATGCAATAGCTTTATTGATCTTTGTAAGCATCTTTAGATAGAATAATGAACTGGTGAATAAGGGCTAATGGATTTACTTCCAGATTACCTTTTACCAGTAAACATTTTCTAAATTAAACCCCTATGTCTAGATACCGCGGACCTCGTTTGAGGATCACGCGACGCTTGGGAGACCTACCTGGTCTCACCCGGAAGGCCGCAAAAAGGTCTCATCCTCCAGGTCAGCACGGCCAAGCCCGTCGCAAGCGCTCTGAATACGCGATCCGACTCGAAGAAAAGCAAAAACTTCGATTTAACTATGGTATTTCTGAACGTCAGCTTGTCCGCTATGTAAAGAAAGCTCGTGCTCAGGAGGGCTCCACAGGAACCAATCTTTTAAAGCTTCTGGAAAATAGACTTGATAATGTTTGTTTTAGACTTGGATTTGGACCTACCATCCCAGGCGCAAGACAGCTGGTAAACCATGGACATGTAACTGTTAATGGCAAGATCACTGACATTGCAAGTTACCAATGCAAGGCTGGAGATGTAATTGCTATTAGAGATAACAAAGCTAGTAAGCAATTGGCTCAAGCTAACTTAGAATTTCCAGGTCTTGCGAATGTTCCTCCACACCTTGAGCTTGATAAAACCAAACTCTCGGCAAAGATATCTGCAAAGACAGATAGGGAATGGGTTGCTATTGAAATCAATGAATTGTTAGTTGTTGAGTACTACTCAAGAAAAGTTTAGGACTAGTCTATTACTGGTCTTTCTTAACCTCAGTCCAACTTTAGTCAAACTCTTGCTACGCTGCTTTCAGTACGGCAAGAGTTTTTTTCATGCCGAATATTGCAGAGAAATCAAAAGTTTTCCTTGTACTAAAACCTAGTCAAGAAGTAAGTTTTTCCCAGATACCCTCTGATTCTTTAATCAATTCAATCGCATCTTCCTTTCCAAGAGTCTTATGAACATCTCTCATTAGCTGTATATATCTCAGTCTTAGTTCTCCCATTTCTATTTCACGATCTAATTCACTTAAAGAAGCCTTGTTTTTATATGGTGCCTGAGAGAAATTAAGTGTGGCGTTGTGGTGACTCATTGTTCTAAATTTCAATAACTACTTAGCGAGAAGAGGAAAACTGGCTTCTGATAGAACTGTCTTCCTAACTCTCGTTGGTGCTGATCCCAACGTTTAAATATTCTGGCTAAGTGCTTTTACGATTGCGTTGATTGTCTAGTACGGTTTTCCTTGTTGAAATCTGGAACGTTTAGCGTTGCAGCTTTAAGTCCTTCTGGATAGACATTCAAACAGGTAGTCCATTCACAGAATTCTTGGCTAACAGCGTAGCTGTCTTCATACCTCTTAAGGCTATCGAGATAAGAGACCCTCTGAGCCGCCCATGCAATAGTAATACGTTGGCTTGTATTCATATATCTAACTTATTTAAACCCTTAAAGGACTGTGGTTATAGCTTCTTAAATGAATCTGGAGAAACCAACGAACAAAGAAAGACAACCCTCCAGAGATTCGATAGAACTTCAACCTGGCTACCCAAAGATAGATAATCAAGCTATAACTACCTTTTCAAAAGAAAATGTTCATCTTGTTACATTGAATACAATCTGGTTTCGGGTCTTGATAGATCCTTTTATCAGCCGACATTGATAGTTATGACCAAAAAACTCACCTACCGATACGCATTCACATTGTTGAAGATGAAGAAGGCTGAAGGCAGAAGTGAATATATTGATTTAGCGAAAGAAGCCAATCTTTTATGGCATCAAATAGTTAGTCAAAAGTCTAAAAATGCACCTCGGATTGATTCTCGAACTTAGTTCTTAATTTCTCCATAAAGGCTTAAATTTTTAACACAAATTCCTGAAGCCTCATAACGTCTATTCATGGACTCAAAAGCTCCCCTCATAAAGTTGATGCTTTACACACTCAGTTAAGTAGGTAGCCTGGGACAGCTACTTCTAGCAAATGGAATCCCTTCATTCGATTGAGGAAACAATGTCAGAAGTTATATGCCATGCCTTAAGAAGAACCGATCAGCTAAATACTGGAGATCAATTAGCGATTGGTCAAGAATATAGAGAATGGATTCAATGTGTAAAGAATAGAGAACTGATCCCACAAGATATTCTCTTTATTAACACCTCCACTTTTGGAAAGAAATTTCAATAGAGAGACCGAGTCGTCACCTATACAAGGAGAGGGTTAGCCCATCTATACAGGGGAGAGAAGAACTCGCACCCTATCTGGGTTTAGAGTGAGTCGTCACGTATACAGAGAGAACACGTCCAGCTAGACGTTAAACGCAGCAGACATAGCCTCATAACAGGTGTAGACCGATAATCCGAGATAGCAACGGATTCATGCTGCCAGTCATGGGTACTGGTGATCGAAGTAAACGAGATGCTGTCTCTTATACAGGTCAAAGACTTTGCTTTCTTTCAGGGTTGGGGACTCCCTATTTCTTTTGCGTATCCGAGCTCGGTGAAGCCTGCGTGGCAGCATCTCTTAGATAAATCAAAAGCACATAAAACAGCAATGCTTTATGGGGACTTTTTTTACCTTTCTTATTCCAAACCGGCTGGTGAATACCAACTTCTTAGAGAAGAAGAAGGTATGTCTTTAGCCTTATTCCATTATCCAATATCAATCATGAACTCAATAAAAATATGTAGTTATAGAGAGCAACAGAGTCCTAAACAGAAGACTCTTTCTACTAAAAAATCACTGTTGATATCTTCCGTACCAAAACCTTCATCATTGAAAATCAAAGATAGATGAGTAAAGCTTGGTCCTTTAATTTTCATTATAAATTTCTCTTCCCAATTAACGTTTACGCCTCTATTTACCCCTCATACCCCTTACCAAGTCGCTACTTAGGACAGGGAATACATCTTTTAGTACTGTTACCTTAGTGTTACCCTTCTTTACTGCTTCCCTTGAATCTACTGTTATAAATATGTTTTTAAGCTACGTAGTATAATCGGCCTTAACATAGACGTAAGAATATGACCGTATTTTGTAAATCAGAATTCATCTCAACAGTAGTCCTAACTCGCTTCTCTTAACAGAAATCTTACTTCCTTTAGGAGTTAAGAAAACCTTCTCCATTATTTTGCCATCCCTTACAACGATTTGTATTGTTTGTCCTGAGAATCTACCTCGTGTCCAATCAATATTTTCTTGATAAGAGTTAGCTCCTTTTTTAGTAGACGTTTGAGAGAAGATAGATGATTTACTTTTTGATTTTATTTTCCTTTCAACCGATGCTGTAGATTTTGCGATCAAATCATTAAGGCTTGAACGAACGAGTTCTATTTCAGGTACTTCTCTATGAAACCTTGAGGTTACCTTCCGATGGATTAGCTCATATTTCGATTCAAATTGTTTGGCAACTTGATGATATTTTGATTCAATTTTCTTTTGCTTATCCTTCAGATACGTGGCCACAGGCATCTTCAATGTTTTCTACTAAGCTTGTTTATCGTATATGTGAATACAAAACCAGATAATAAATACTTATAGAAACACTATTAAACATTAATCAAAAACATACACATATCCCTATCACTGTGCGTCTTTTAGCTAGCTTGGCCTCTTTGGAAGATGACTGGGATAAAACCTTTGAAAGAGAAGTCAAACTACATTCAACAGTCAGCTAAACGAAACTAAAACAACAATGTCAAAACTGACTAGCTGCGCTTGATGCAATTAAGCTTTTTTTATATTCAATCTTATTGATGATCGTTCGGTATTCCGCTCTCGAACACTCAAAACAATGATTAAAATTTATTTTTTTCTATAAGTCATGAATTCTGGTGCTGAACGTTTTAATGGTTTAATGGCGATGATAGGCATCGTTGCTGGAATAGGCGCTTATGCAACAACTGGTCAATTCATCCCAGGTATTTTCTAGAAATAATTAAAAATAAAAAAATCAGTGAATAGACTTTAAAAATCTACTAACTGATTTTTTAATCAACCCAATATTTGAGTTACTAATCGAGAAATGATTTAACCTTGATTAGTATCTTTGGAATCTCCTAATGCGGGCGCATTCATTCCGTCATAGTCAGGTCCAACCATAACTCCAACGATTGCAAACAAAGCAATAAAAGCAATTCCTACAATTGGAGCGGTGGGAGCGGGGGTTGATAACAAACCACCAAAAATCAAATGACTCATATCAGTAAAGTTGGGAGTTATGTTTTAGCTACTTAACTTTCTGACTGTGATTCGTTTGGAAAGTTTTACTTTTTTATTTAACTTTTGTTTCTTTCATATTCTGCTCATACAATCGATAATATTTAATTCTTCCCTATTCAAATCTTGAGTAATTAATAAGATTGTTTTTTCTAGTGAATTGTCAAGCCCAAAACGAATAGGGGTCAAACCAACCTAGACAAACGTTGCAATAACTGACTGCTTATACCTAGGTCATGTAGGACCTAACATCAACAATCACATAGATTGGGGTGTTCACCAGTAGCACAATAGTGATCATGGAATGAAGTATTTTCACAATTACGCTCCTCTGGAACCCCTGGACCCATCGTAAATCCTTTTGGTAAGGATCCAAAGCCTCCACCGTGATTAGTGCATGCGGTTAGCAATGCTGCTAACGATAGAAAAAATAAATTACGCAACAGTGTCGAAGATCGTTCAAGTTATATAAACATCCCTTCAAGCCTTCGACCACAAGTTAACTCATCGGCATGAATAGGTAGTCGGGAGCAACATAATTCACTCCAATGAGGATGACTGCTGTACTAGAAAGCCATAGTGTTGCGACTACTGGCGCGGACTTAAACCACTTTGTACGAAAGATTTTAAACATTATTCAAATATTTCTTAGATGCTAAGAGATCGACAATAGAAGCGAAGGTTCGGTTTTAAGTAGACGATCATGTCTTAATCGATCTCTTAAAAATAAATATTTAATTTAGCAAATCAAAAAGCCTCTCCCTTACAATAAAAGGAGAGGCTAAAGAAAGATTGTAAATTGACTCCTAAACAATTCCAGGAACAATCCAACCTGTGAATCCGTAGTTAATGACTGCAGCAAAGAAACCCATCATAGCTAAACGACCGTTCATTTGCTCTGCTGTTTTCCAGTAGTTCGTTTCTTTATTCATTACACAAAACCTGGAATGATTTGACCTGTTGTTAAGTATGCACCAATGAGAGCTAAACAGCCAACAGAGGCAGCTAGACCATTAAGTCGTTCAGCAAACACTTTGCCTTCTTCTACTCTTGGCGTTTCAGTGGTTTGATTTTTCATTACACGAAACCTGGGATGATTTGACCTGTTGTTGCATAGGCACCGACTAGAGCGATGCATCCAAACAATGCTGCATAGCCGTTAAGTCTCTCTGCAGTTAACTTTTCAGGATCAATGTTTCTGTTGTTGTTATTTTGAGTAGTCATTAAACGACACCTGGGATAAGTTGACCGGTTGTTAGGTAGATACCTGTTAGTAGAACAAAGGCCATCATGGCTGGTCTGCCGATGCTTCTTTCTAGAATTGTTTTGTTAGATGGTTGCATGATTAATTGTTTTAGAAGATTCCAGGAATGATTTGGTGGGTTATTGAGTAGGCACCGAGTAGAGCGATCATGCCGAGCATTGCCCAGCGACCATTTGTTTTCTCGGCATCTTCTGGTTTGAACTTCTCAACTACGTTGATGTAGTTGCCAGATGCTGAAGGTGATTCAGAAGTCAAAAGATTCCAGGAATGATTTGACCAGTTGTGAAGTAAGAAACGAGAAGACTAAAAAAGCCAATCATCGCCCAACGACCATTTGTCTTTTCTGCTTCTTCTGGATAACTTGTGTAATCCTCGACAAGCTGGGGCTGTGTTTCACGGCCAAAGATGTTTTGCTTGCCGTACTCAGTGATTACCTGAGAAGAAGAAGGAGAAGAAGTCATTACTGAAAATAATTTATGTAAAGAAATGTAAAGCATCGGCTTTTTAAGGTAAAGATTCGGTCCGGTACGGCTTCTTCTAATCCTTGATAGATATAAACCTCAAACACTAAAGACAGCAACTAATTAGAGAGATCTTTATTCAATGATTAGATCCACTGATGATCCTGATAAGTATAAATAGCCCAAACACGAGTGTGTTTACCCATCCTTGATATTTTTTTTACGAGTTAGATTCCGTTGGTAAATAAATCACTTTTCATGCATCCCGAACCTGATGATATACAAATACTTATAAGCAAGTACAGGACTATGGATATTGAAGAATTAGAAGCAAGTATCAACGACTGGGAAGGAAAGAATGATTGCTCTATTCAACAAGAAAACCTTGCTATTGCAAAAAACGAACTGGAAGTTAAATACAAAGAGAGAGAAGAACAAATAGAACTTTTAACTAAATCTCTTACTTCTTCATCAAGAATAGGTAGATGGATTTCTAGTTTTAAAGCAGTTATCAATCAATTTGTAGATTTCAAGAATTAAAGCCATAAGGGTTTTTATGAAGTTGTGAAAAGATTGGTGCTTTTTACGGCATAACTCCTAATTCTGTTGAGCGGTGGAGCAATGAAATCCTTTTTTAGCTGTTTTCCTTAGATAAAGTGAACATATAGTCTTCCCATTCGTCATAGTCGTGATTGCATAACGATCTTATAGCCTGATTCTTTAAACGATCTTCGTAATTATTGGCTTCGTGAAGAGAGTCAAACCTAGACCCATCAAAAGTTTCGTAGATAGTAATTTCTTTGACCACATTTTTAAATCACCCTTCTATATCTTATAGACAAATAATCGATTCAAGACAAGGCTTAGGTAAGACCTGAAAAGAAAAAATACCAAATAAAAACGGTTGCATTTAAACCCAATGTAACTGAAATTCCAATGATCTTGAATTTGGTTCCTACATCATCTGAATCAGAATTTAATTTAATATCAGCCATAAGGGACTTTTCTTTTGCTTTCACTTTATGAGAAAAAGCATCATTAAGTAGACCTTTAAAAAAAGATTATTTCCGTGACTAAGTCCCCAATCCCTGCAACTCTGGGTAAGTCATGCCATCTCCATCATTATCGTCATCATCAAAACCAGAAATCAATACCCAAATACCACCCAGGGCAAGCAAACCCGCTGAACAAACAACAATTAATTGGCTAAGCATTATTAAGATTAAAATCAATTTCTAACTGAGTAGGAGTATTAGAAGGTAATTCAACCCCCCAGAGCTCAACACGCTGACAGGCTTCGACAATTGATTCGTAAAAATCAGGAGTGTGAATTGACATTTTAATTGATTCGATCTTCTATTAGTTTGTTTTCACAATCAATATCACCTTCAGCACAAACCACTTCGGCTTTGTTGGCAGATGAATTGCAGCCCATAGCATTAATAGGCACTGAACCAATCGTGGAGTAAAGAGTTGCAGATGAAAGGAGTAATAACGGAATTAATTTCTTCATTAATTTATATCGAATACATATACGATCAAAGAATCAAATGAGTTTTGTGAGATTCAATGGTTCGGTTAACTATAAACATAAGACAATTATAGAATTCTTTTACCCATTGATTCCCTTTCTGCATATGAAAGCTGTTTCGCATTTTCCGGAATTGGAACTAAAAAATGATTAAATGTATTTAGTTTTCTTGTCCTACTCATGTCTAGATAAGTAAGGACAAGTGAAAATGATGCTAATTAATATTTGTTAAACTTGTTGTGACTAACTAGGTTCTGCTGCAGACATTTTAAAAATTGAGGTAGAACTAACTATTAACAGTATCCCAAACATTATTGAGTGATATGGCGTGAACATAGTTGATCAAAAAACTCTCAAATAATAAGAAGCTATGAAGGTAGTGCGTTGTAGTAAAAGTACGACTTTTTATTAGGGGGTTCTACACATCTACATAACTTTCAAATGCCTTAAAACTGAAGAGTAAAAGGGAGATTTTTATGAAATTGTTTACCCCTTTCAGCATCCCTAAACCAGAGATTACTGAGCTTTGCCGTATACAAAAAGCAGCAAAGAAAAAAGCAAACAATCATTTTAAATTGTTTTAGCTACCCACATGAAATCAACTACTTTCTACCTCTCATTTTTTAGTCGCAGACCATTAGAAATGAGTTTGTTTTTTATTTATTGCGGAGCTTTAGCATGCTTCGTTAGCTCAATTGGTCACTACTAAAAAAATCCAATGAACTCTTCTAATGATTTATTTCAAAAACCACTAGCGATGACTTTCGCTTTTGTTGTTTGCACTTTTTTAGCTGACTCTCTAATTGGTAACTTTGTATGAAAATTCCAACTATCAGCTTGAAAAGAACTCTTGAAGTAACAATGAATGATGCTTCAAAGAGACTAATGGAACTTGATGGGCTTGATAAAAAAGCTCTAACAGAAGAGTATAAAGAGTGGATTCAAGCAAGTGAGGGGAGTAAAGACCAGCCACACGTTCTTTATGTCAACCAGATAAATATCGAACAACTGTAGGTTTTAAACAAACAATAATCATGAATGCAGTATCAAAATTGATAGAAGTTCTTGAACATACCCCTAAATCAAATCAGATCGTAGAGCTCATAAAACTATCTGAAAGCGAATCCTCTGTAGACATAACAAAACAAATTGATCTGCTCACAGGTGTATGGGAACTTAGATGGAGTACTTCTAACTCACCTCTTTTAAATTATTCACCGCTATTAGATAACTTACAGATACTTGAGCCAAAGAGAAGTAGAGGACTAAATTTATTAAGACCAAAAGGTTTTGCCGGAAAGCTATTTTCTACTAACATTCTTGCTAGCTTAGAAATCATTGATCAGAAACGTATAAACGTTAGCTTTAAAAAAGCAGGAATAATAGGTCCAAAGTTACTAGGTAAAAAGATTAGTTTCCTATCAGAAATAAAAAAGACTCAAAAAGGTTGGCTAGATACAACTGTATTATCTCCCGACTTACGTATATGCAAAGGTTACAAGGGTACAACTTTTGCGTTGTTAAAAAGAAATGATTTATCACTTACTGAGTTTTTTGATCCTTAGCCTTTGTCGTGTTAAGCGTAAAAATTTGTCGTACAAGCCTCAATCAAAAAGCATGCAGATGCTTTAGAACATATCAGTCATCATTTATATCATTATGACTTCAATTCCTACTTATGATTTTCCATCATTCTCTCCAATCTTAGTTGTAGGTTTTTTAGGGATCGCTGTATCTCTTTACACACTTTATACAGTCAACAAAGCTTATTACAACTCACCTTTTCGAGGTGAAGCATGACTTATTTCCATAGAATCACTCTGGAAGAAGTATTAGAGGAAGACCTGTTTTTTGATTACAACGATTATTCAAATCTTCTAGAAGACTCTGAGTGGTAAAAGTAACTTAAATTCTTAAAAAACCTATCAAAAAATTTTCAGTGTTGGGGAAACTTCTTAATAGATTTCACTTCTCGTTCTTCAAGTATTGAAGAAGAGTTTGTAGTTCTTTAATTCGTAGTTCAGCAGCTTTAATTCTTTCTTATGTTGTCATTTCTTACCCCTGCATCATGTAAAGAAGAAACCCTGTAAAAATGGCTAGCTTTCCAACGACAAAAAGAGGAGTATACTTTTTAACTTTTGATTCATTAAATCTTTCTTGAAATGAAGTAATAATTATGCAAGTACAGAAGAACCAATTTCGAAAGCCCCGGCCAATAAAAGGATTGCTGGCAGATTAAAAAGAAGCAACAGCTTAGTAGCAGTAATTTTAGTTATTGCGTGCATAGCTAATCGTTTTCTAGTTACTTATATGAGGTTGCAATTAATATAGAAGTTAGTTCTTTTTTCTCATAGGTCGGTCGATGGAGGGCTAACCAGTTCGGGTTATTTTTACCTATTAGTTTATTTTATAAGTCAATTAGAAAAATACTTGGATTATACAAATCTCGTAAGGGGCTTTTGCTAGATATCCTGAGCTCATTGATAAATGATTAAGCTCGCAATTTTTTTTTAGGAAGATGTACTATTACTTTTGACCTTTCTCAAACTAAGAAGAAGGATAAAGTTTTGACACTCTCTTAGCTTGTCTTGCAAGTTCTCTTCGCTTGGATTTTTGATTTGTCATTCTGCTAAATACAAAACCTGGAACGATCCATATTGATGCAATCAGGAAAGTCATCAAGACTTGATTATGAAAAATACTTTCGAATAGATTCATCGCAAACTAATTTGGTTTTCTTAGTTTTTTTTAATGCTCGCTCCTAAACAAGATAATCGTGATAATGAGTTTGTACGGATAGCCAATCAGATTAATTTCGCGTGTATTGTGCGATCTGTGGAATATTCAGTCAAACTAAAGTCCAACCTAATTTTCTTTTGATTTAACTGCCATAGCTGAACTTATGTATTACTCAAGAAAGGTATAAAACTACACATAGCTTATTTCTCATTAAATTTAATTATGGAGCCCCTTTTTTTAGGGGCTTTTTCATGTTTTTCTATAACCTATAGAAAACAACTCAAAGGATATGGGCTCAGTAAATAGAGAGAAGAAGTTCAGCGCTGGGGTAAACACAAGAGTCATTCATCACAAAGAAAATTTTTCTGAAGAGACTGGATCAATAATGCCTCCAATCTTCCCAACCTCAACGTTCGTTCATGGTAATGAGGGTGGCTTTGACTACACTCGTTCGGGAAATCCAAATTTTCGAATTCTTGAATCAGTTTTGTCTGATCTGGAAGAATGTCAGTTTGCAAGTGTATTTAGTTCTGGAGTCGCTGCAATTACAGCAATAGTCTCCTCTCTTAAGGCTGGAGACTTAATCCTTTGTGAGGAGAACCTTTATGGGTGTACGGTGAGATTATTTGAACAAGTTTTTAATCGTTTTGGATTAAAAACTCAATGGATAGACTTTACCAAGCCCAATTTTCAAGAAGTCATTTCAAATCACAAACCCGCGATGATTTGGATCGAAAGTCCGACCAACCCACTCCTTAAAATTATTGATATTGAAGGGATTTGTCATGTCTCAAATAAAATGCAGATTCCTGTTGTTGTAGACAATACTTTTGCAACACCTCTATTACAAAGACCTCTTGAACTTGGCGCGACCTTATCTTTAACTAGCACGACAAAGTATATCAATGGTCACTCAGATGCACTTGGAGGTGCGGTATGCACAAACAATACCTTATGGAAAGACAAGCTAAATTTCGCCCAAAAAGCTCTTGGCTTAAATCCTTCTCCTTTTGATTGCTGGCTTATTACTAGGGGGATAAAAACTCTTCCACTTCGCTTAGAAAGACAAATAAATAATGCATCTATAATAGCTAATCAATTAGCCGACAATCCAGCAATAAAATCAGTTCGATATCCCTTCAGGAGTGATCATCCACAATGTAAATTAGCACAAAAGCAAATGACTCTGGGAGGAGCAATTGTTACTGCCACTGTTAACGCAACTCAAGCCCAAACTTTTTCATTTTGCAAAAGTCTTCATTACTTCAAAATGGCAGAAAGTCTCGGAGGGATTGAAAGCCTTGTTTGCCACCCAGCGACAATGACTCACGCATCAGTTCCCAAAGAAACCAAATTAAAGATTGGAATTACTGATTCACTTATTCGATTTTCCGTCGGATGTGAAGATATTGAGGACTTGGGTGCTGATTTAAATCAAGCCTTGGGAAACATCTCTTGACTGAAAGAAATTTACTCAATGATCCTTGCTGGAGTGCTAAAGATTTAGGAGAGCCTCTACCGAACAGGCCACATGCCGTATCTGTTGCATTACCCAGATGGGAAGATGTAATCGCCTACGAAGAGAAGATTCCAGCCTGTATAGATTCATTAAAAGCAATTTATCCTAGATTTGGGTTTAACCCTTTTGTTGCTGAGGTGGCTCGTAAATCACTTGAATTTCATGGTGAATCACAGCAGAGTAGTTGGCCTTATCCCAATAGAGCTTCTGCTTTGAATGCTCAAAAATATTGTCATCGAAAAAATTCTGATTGTTCTTCAAAAATAGAAGATTTTCTTGGTATTTCATGTTTAATTGTTGACCAAAAGAGTACTCCTTCAGCAAAAGCCTTCTGGCAACATACTGGTCTTGGATTATCATCACGCGAAGCTGCAATTGCCCTTGGAAGAGAGAGAGAACCCGCCACTTCAGATGGTCATTGCGCTCGAGGTAAAATCCGTAATCATTTAGCAACTATATATAATTGCGATAGCAGTCTCATACGACTACATCGATCAGGAATGGCTGCCTTAACGACTATTCTTTCAGCGATAAAATGTATCAAAGGAAATTCTTCGACGCTTCAAATAGGCTTCCCATATGTTGATGTGCTTAAACTCCCTCAAATTATTTTCCAAGGAGGCGATCTCATCGTCAAAACAACATTAAGTCATATAAAAGAAGAACTAGACAAAAAGAATCCAGCAGCATTAATCATAGAAATACCTAGTAATCCTCTATTGCAATGTGTTGACCTGATATCTATTTCAAAATTAGCGCAAGATAAAAACATCCCAATCATCGTTGACGACACCATCGGTTCATCTCTAAACGTTCATCTTACTCCTTATGCAGATGTGGTTTTTAGCTCACTTACAAAAAGTTTTGCTGGGAGAGGAGATATTCTTGCTGGCAGTACTGTCATAAGTCCTTACTCCAAATGGAAAAAGGAATTAGCTGAGATCATTCCAAAAGTTGCATTATCTACCCTATCTGATTCAGATGCTATCGAGCTTGAAAAAACTAGTCGAGACGTAGAGGATCGCTTAAGAAGGTTAAACATTTCTTGCTTAAAGCTGAAAGAAAAATTAGAAACAAAAAAAGAAATTTCAAAAGTGTTACATCCACAATATTGTAAAAATTTTAATTCGCTATTAAAAGAAGGAGGAGGTTATGGATGTCTATTATCGTTTGAACTTAAAGGAGGAATTGAAGAATCAAAAAGAGTTTATGATTCATTAAGAGTAAGCAAAGGACCAAGTTTAGGTACAAATTTTACATTGGTTTGTCCATATGTTCAGTTGGCTCACTTCAAAGAATTAAAATGGGCTGAAAGTTGCGGGGTCTCGGAACACTTATTAAGAGTGTCTGTAGGACTAGAAAATGAAGATGAATTATGGTCAAGATTTAATTCAGTAATATAAAAAAATCACTAATAAAGATTATCTAAATAACCACTTAACGAGATTTTTATATAGATTTAGAGTATCAGTTAATTAAGTCATTTTAAAAATGTCAAGAATCTATGAAGACAATAGTTTTGCTATTGGTCATACACCATTGGTCAAACTTAATTCGATCACAAAAAACGCAAACGCAACAGTACTTGCAAAGATAGAAGGCCGTAACCCTGCCTACAGTGTCAAATGCAGAATAGGAGCAAATATGATCTGGGATGCTGAAAAGAAAGGTTTACTAAATAAAGATAAAGTTATTATTGAACCAACATCTGGAAATACTGGAATAGCCCTTGCTTATACAGCCGCTGCTAGAGGTTACAAATTAATCCTCACGATGCCTGAGTCCATGTCAATTGAACGTAGGAGGATGATGGCTGTTCTTGGTGCTGAATTAATACTTACTGAAGCAGCAAAAGGGATGCCTGGCGCCATTGCAAAAGCGAAGGAAATAGCAGATAGCGATCCTCAAAAGTACTTCATGCCAGGACAATTTGATAATCCAGCTAACCCAGAAATACATTTTAAAACGACTGGTCCTGAAATTTGGGATGATACCGATGGACAAATTGATGTTTTAGTTTCTGGCGTAGGGACAGGTGGAACAATAACAGGTATTTCACGTTACATTAAGCAAGAAAAAAATCATTCATTATTATCTGTTGCCGTAGAGCCCAGTCATAGTCCAGTGATAACACAAACCCTCAATGGAGAACAAGTAAAGCCTGGTCCTCACAAAATCCAAGGTATTGGAGCTGGGTTTATTCCTAAAAACCTTGACTTATCGGTAGTTGATCAAGTTGAGCAAGTCTCTAATGATGAGTCTATTGCAATGGCATTGCGGTTAGCACAAGAAGAAGGTTTACTTGTTGGCATCTCATGTGGTGCAGCTGCCGCTGTAGCCGTAAGACTAGCCGAAAAAGAAGAATTCGCAGGAAAGACAATCGTTGTAGTTCTACCTGACCTTGCTGAAAGATATATTTCATCCATAATGTTTGAGAATGTTCCTACAGGAGTTATTAAAGAACCATTATTAGCCTAATTTTAAGTTTATACAATTGACTCCGGTGTTATCAACATCGCGTCTCCATAGGAGAAAAATCGATATTTTTTACTAATCGCATTTTGATATAGCTTCAACATACGCTTTCGACCAATAAGAGCACTAACCAAGAGTAGTAGTGAGCTCTTAGGAAGGTGGAAATTAGTAAGCAATCCATCGATTACGCAAAATTTAAATCCTGGTTTAATCACAAGGTTCACTTTTCCCTCAAATGGTTTCAAGTTGCCTCCACCGGAAAGGTAAGCAGCTTCAAGAGCTCTAACACTTGTAGTACCAACAGCAAAAACTTTTCCCCCACCTTCCTTGCAATTATTTATCGTTCTTATGGTCTCATCAGTAACCTCTACCCACTCACTGTGTAAATGAAGTTGAGATAGGTCTTCATTCTCTAATGTTCTAAAAGTTCCTAGACCAACATGCAAGGTAATTTGTGCAATCCTAATACCTCTGATTTTTAAAATTTCTATAAGTTCATCACTTAGATGTAAACCCGCTGTGGGAGCAGCTATAGCACCTGGCTTCGAAGCATATCTAGTCTGATATCTTTCCTCATGCTCACAAGATTTATCTTTATCTATATATGGAGGTAATGGGACTTCACCATACAAATCAAGTAGACTTGCCATTTCCTTCCTACTAGTAAACTCTTTAGGGAATTGAATAATTCTTCCACCTGTACTCTCATCTTTATCAACAACCTTTAAACATAAAGAATTATCTTGAGACTTATCCAGCCATAATTGATCACCTCTTCTCATACGCCTAGCAGGACGACCTAAACAAAGCCATTGGCCATTTTCTCTAGGTTCCATTAGTAACAATTCACCTAAACCTCCCCCTGATAATCGAATTTTTATTCTCGCCTTAATAACACGGGTATTGTTAACAACTAAAAGATCACCAGCCTTCAAGCTATCTTTCAAGTCCAAGATCTTTGCGTGCATAAGATTTAAAGAATCCTCTAATCCTTCTTTAACAATCATCAATTTTGCATCATGCCTACACTTAGTAGGTGATTGAGCAATTAAATCTTTAGGTAAATCATAGTTATATGAGCTTAAAAGATTATCTTTTTGATCTAACACATCAAATCAGATTAAAGTAAGAAAAAACCACTTTTTGTTCGACTAATTAAATCTCAAGATAAAAGGTTATTAGAATTTTTTTCAATTAGGTAAGCCAAATCCTTCAGAAATAATGCTCCATCAGCACCATAGATCACCCTGTGATCAGCTGTAAGATTTACTTGCATCTGTTTTTTGATTGAGATTGAACCATCTTTAGAAGCAACAACTTTAGGCAAGGAAGCTCCAACAGCTAAAATTGCTCCTGTCCCTGGAGGCAGAATTGCATCAAAGCGATCAACCCCAAACATGCCTAAGTTAGAAAGCGTAAAAGTACCGCTACTATATTCTTGGGGTTCTAATTGCTTACTCCTAGCACGCTTAACAAGATCTGACCATTGAAGGGATAAATCAGCAAGGCTTGTCTTGTCAGCATTTTGCAGAACTGGAGTTATCAACCCTCCGTCCTCCATCGCAACTGCAACGGCTACATTTATTTGTGAAGGATAGGCAATCCCCTCAGAACTAAAAGCTGCATTCACCTGGGGATGTCTAGCAAGAGTTAAACCAACAGCTTTAGCAAGTAAAGCAGTCATAGTTACTCCATTAGGTTTAACTTGTTTATAAAAATCATCCAATTCATCAGTAAGAATTGAATAACCGACTCTGAAACAAGGAGTATTTAAGCTTTCCTCCATGTTCCGATTTACAGCTTGTTGAAGGGTATTGAATGCAATTGTTTCTCCTCTGGATCCAAAACTTTTTCCTGGAGCAGGTGGCTTACCCGAGTCAACAGATTTTTTTTCTATGCGAGGCATGTCAGAAACAATTTTTGCTGGAGCATTACTTTCAGCAATCCAAGGAACGCTTATGGGTTGCCCTTTTGCACTTTGAACATCCTCAGCTTGTATCCGTCCATGAGGTCCTGACCCCCTAACAGTTGCCAAATCGATTCCCATTTGAGAAGCAAGTTTTTTTGCTCTTGGCGAGGCGACTATTCGACCATCATTTAAAAACTGAGACTGATTAACAGTGGCTTCTGAAACAAGAGGTGCAGGAGATGTCTTTGTAATTACTGTTGCTTTAGGAGAGTCAACAGAGGATTGTTTTTCTTGAACTTGAGGCGATGAACTCTCTTTTTCTTGACTAGCTGATTGAGGAGAAGGAGAAGGAGAAGGTGCATTAGCTTGAGCCGCTGCGATCTCATCTGCTGTCTCAACAATCAATCCAATTGTCTCTCCAACAGGAGCAGAACTTCCAGCGGGCATCACAATCGAGGCAAGAAAGCCATCTTGGAAAGACTCAACATCCATATCAGCTTTATCTGACTCAACAACCAAAACTGACTCACCTCTTTCAACTTTATCTCCTGGTTTTTTTAGCCACTCAACTATTTTGCCCTCAGTCATTGTTGAACTTAAAGCAGGCATAAAGATGTCATGAGTGGCCATAATTTGTTCCTATTCCCTTTATGGAGAGTTTGTAGCAAGGCTTCAAAATTTTCTATCTAGAAGCTTTGCAAGTATCAATACATACCAATGTTAGTTCTACATGAGTGTCCTTACAACGATAGGTTTTTTTATGTGGATTTCTTCTTAATATCAAAAATTCTTTATTGGATAAATTGTAATTGACCAAACTTCAATCTTGATCAATTGCCTCTACTAAGCCATCTCTTACCAAAATACTCACTCCCATTTTACTAACTAAGTTATCACCAACTTTTAAATCACAAAAACTGTCAATTTGTCCTTGCTCGACAATTTGTTCCATCTCTAACTCACGAACTTGAGATTGCTGTAACAGAAGATTTCTTTTTTGTTCTTCAAATTCTGTTCTCTTAGAAGCAACTTGGTTCTGAACTTGAGTTACTTGCTCTTGAACTCTTGGGTCAAGGGGATTAGAGCTCTGACGTCTAATACCATCAACAATTTGTTGTCCTTCTTTTTCTAATTCACCAAGTTGCTGATCTATTGCTGATATTGCATTACTTAATTCTCTCTCAGCCTCCTCTTTCCATGAAGGTGTTACAACTGCTCTGACCGTTATTGAACGTTTTATAGAAATTGAGTCCACCTGATCAATAAATTATGATTTTATCTATAGACTCTCAGTAAAAGATAGTATTGGTCAATTTAATTGACCAAACAAACAAATTACAAACCATATATTTCATTTATCAGTTTCAAATCACGTTGAATAATTTTTTCACGTTTTTGCTTAAGAGTTTGCGTTAACAAGCCGTTTTCTATTGTAAATGGCTCTACTAAAGCAATTGAAAATAATCTCTCTTCTCTTCTAGACACAAGACGATTTGCTAAAACTTTATTCATTTCCAATCTTAGAGCTTGTCTTAATTCATGATTTTCAGGAGATAGCCCAAGAACAACTTGTGTATTTACACCCCTTTCTGCTAACCATCCTTTTACGTGATCAATTCTTGGAACAATCAAAGCAGCAAGATATTTTTGATCTTGACCCAATAGCAAAGCCTGCTCAATCAATGGGCTTGCAATCAAGCATTCCTCCAAAGGGCCAGGCTCAATATTTTCTCCACTACTTAGCACAATCGTATCTTTTGCTCTTCCAGTCAGGATTAAAGATCCATCAGCAAGCAACATACCTATATCTCCAGTATTAAACCAGCCAGAAGCATCTAAAACCTTCTTCGATTCTGATTCTTTTCCTAAATAACCAGACATTATTTGAGGACCACGAGCAAAAACCAAGCCTTTTTGACGCAGCTTTTTTATTTGGAATGTTTCTGGATCCACAATTTTTATCTTAGTCTCTGGCAAGGGTTGACCTGCACCTCCACGAATATTCCTCCAAGGTCTTCTACAAGTTAGGACTGGACTAGTTTCCGTCAATCCATAACCAACTAACAATTCAACACCTAAAGCTTCAAAGAAAGAATCAATATGTGGAGCGATTGCACCTCCACCACTAATTGGGAATCTCAATCTTCCTCCACAAATCTTGGTAAGGATTTTTGGCCATAAGTAAATAGAGGAAATTCTATGAATTGGGTAACGCAAAAGCATCTCTATAAAAGAAGTAATTTGTTCTAAAGTAGAAACACTATCAATAGTCAAAAAATAAAGTTTTCTTCGTGCCAGTTTATATGCCTTACTATTAGAAATCGCACTTTTTATCAAGGTCTTTCTCAGCCTTGGCATTTTATCAACAGCGTCCTCAAACCCCAACTTTATTGATTCCCAAAGCCTTGGAACAGTTGCCATTACTATTGGCTTAACCTTTGGTAAATCTTCCTTTAGATGCCTAATTGATGTATAAGTTTGAGTACAACCACAAGAAAAAAAATAATATTCCGCACTACGTTCATATGAATGCCAAATTGGCAAAACACTTAATACTGGCTCTCCTGGAGAAGGGTTTGCTACGCACGCAAGAGACCTGATTTGATGTAATAAATTAGAGTGTGTTAGTGGAACGCCTTTAGGCTTACCTGTCGTTCCAGAAGTATATAAAATCGTTGCTATTCTTGTTGGCTGTCTCTCAATTATTTTCTCCCGTTTACTTACATTTTCTTTATTAAATCCTTTCTTCAAAAAACTCTCCCATTCCAAAACGCCTTCACAAGCTTTACCTTCAAGTTGAAGAACAAATTTCAAACTATTTATTTGATCATCATCAAGCGAAAGTCTCTCCCAGACCTCGGAGTTTTGAACAATCAATCCAACCGCATTTGAATCCTCAAGAATATATCTAAGCTCACTTGGTGGAGCAGTCGCACCTCTAACAGAGTTTGTTGCACCTATCCGCATAAGACCTTGATCGGCAATAAGCCATCTAGGACTATTCTCTGCAAAAAGAGCAACCACATCATCAGGTTCTACTCCCATTTGAGAAAAAGCAAATGCTGCCTTAGAAATATTTACCGCAAGTTCTTCATAGGTAAAGCTTTCTGGGTGGAAAGTATGCGGAGAATCAACAGCTAATACATCTCTCAACTGAACTTTTAATAGCTCCCAAATCTCATCAACTTGAGTAATCATCTCAAGTTGAGATCTTCTATTAAGTGCTTTTTCCTCTTTTCTATTAGGGATCCAAAAAGCCAAAGCATCTTTAGAGGCAAAAATATTTTTTTTTGAGTTAGTTTTTGTCATATCCAAAAAATAATTTTTATTTTTTTTAGTAATAATTCAAAGTGAATTTATATGTTTTCCCAATTCAATTTAAAACGTCTTTTCACAGATTCACTTAAAAGAGGCTTAACGTCACAGACTTTGATGCCAGGAATCCAATCACTCAATTTACCTAATTTAACTTTATCCAGTCCACAAGGAATTATCTTCTCAAAACCAATAAGATCGCAATCTACATTTAGTGAGAATCCATGTTGAGTCACCCATCTCTTGCAACCAATTCCTATTGAACCAACTTTTTTGTCTTTGCACCAAACTCCTGTTAAGCCATCTATCCTCTTCCCTTCTATTCCCAATAAGTCAAGAACATCAATCAGCACTTGTTCCAATTCTCTCAAGTACCAAAATAAATCTTTTTTGTGACGACTCAAATTCAAAACCAAGTATCCAACGATCTGCCCAGGCATGTGATGCGTTACTTCACCTCCTCTTTCAATCCTAAAAACGGGTAAAGGAGACTTATTTTCATCGAATAACAAATTTTTCATGTCGCTACCTCGACCGATAGTGAAGCAAGAAAAATGTTCAAGAAACCATACTGCTTGTGGTGAGAACGGTTCCTCAATAAGGCTTTTCTGAAAATTCTTCTGCCAACCTAACGCAGTCTCAAATGGCACAATATTTTTAGGTTCAAAAAGAAAAGCGGAAGAAGATTGTGCAAGTTGAGGGGTTAGATCTAAGTTGCTATTAGGCCCTGATTCAGGCGAAACAGAATGAAGCTTCTTATTCATGGACGCAATCTTGAATTAACTCCATCACTTCGTGATTACACCAAAACAAAAATTGATAAAGCAACTCACAATTTCCAAGAAATGGTGCAAGAAGCTGATGTCCACCTCTCAGTCGCTCGAAACCCTCGCGTGCCACAACAGACGGCTGAGGTGACTGTTTTTGCAAATGGAACAGTGATAAGAGCCCAAGAAAGAAGTGAAAATCTTTATTCAAGCATCGACTTAGTAGCAAATAAACTTGCACGACAATTACGTAAGTACAAAGAGCGACATAACAGTCATAATGTTCATAATAATCAGTCAACGAAATCAGTCCAAAACGAAGAAACTCAAAATTTTTCTTCCTCAGATCATTCACTCATTGAAGGTAAAGAGCCCCATCTACCTAGCCCAGGAGTAAGACGCAAATATTTTGATATGGATCCTATGACCATTGAGCAAGCAAGAGTCCAATTAGACCTGATTGATCATGATTTCTATCTATTTAGAGAGGAAAAAGGATCAGCTTTGCGAGTCATATACAAGAGAAATCATGGAGGATATGGCGTAATCCAAGAAAAAATTTAATTACTACAAAGTCAAATGAGTAAACACAGCCTGGAAGAAGCTCATGCCAATATTTCTAATGTGATTTATCAAGCAGTCTTAAATCCTCATTTCGATAAAGAGATGCTTGTTCAAATTTGTGATGCTTCCAAGCAAAATAGCTTTGCAGGTTTATGCACCAGCCTTTCCCATTTACCATTTGCACGTGAAAGGTTAGGAAGCAAAAGTACTACAAAATTAATCTCAGTAATTGCCTTTCCTTTTGGTTTTATCCCAACTTTCAACAAACTAAAAGAAGCCGAGTATGCAATCGAGAAAGGAGCAGAAGAGTTAGATCTTGTTCCAAATTATTTTGCATTAAAAGAAGGAAATGTCGAACTTTTTGCTGAGGAAATAAATCTAATAAGTGAACTTGGTATTCCAGTAAGAGTAATAATTGATGCAACTACACTCTTAAATTCATCAAAACTTTCCATAGCAATAGATGCTTTAATTGATGCGGGAGCAATTGGAATTCAAATAGGTAATGGTTTTGGTCCACCTATCACCAAGAATCAAACTAATCATGTCTCTAAAATTGTTAAAAATCGCTGCTCAATTAAAACTGTTGGAGGTATTAAAACTTTTGATCAAGCAATAGAAATCATTGAAGCAGGATCAACATATATTGGTACAAGTTTTGGTTTTGAAATTAGCGCAGAACAAAAGAGAAAGGAGGAATGAGTCTTAATCAAAGAGTGAAAGGACTATCTTTAAAAGTTGGACCTCTTGGGGAAAATGACAGGCTTTTAACCATACTTAGTGAAGAGAATGGAATATCTCGCCTTGCCATACCAGGAGCAAGAAAACCTAAAAGTAGGCTTGGAGCAACATCTCCTTTTAATTTTTTAGATTTACACATCGTAGGAAAAAAAAATCTTAGACGAGTTACACAAATAAGGATTCTTAAGAGTTATGGAAATCTTGGCAAAAGCATCGAAACACTTTCAGCGGCACAAGCAATTTCAGAGCTGATTATGATAATGGTTGGTAATGAAGATCCGCAAAAAGATTTACTTAAACTGGTTTTAATCCATTTAGATAGATTAAATGACTTGCATAAAACAGAATTTGATTCATTAGAAGCTTTAGCAATAAGTGTTCAATCGTGTATGCATTTATTGGCTTTAGGAGGATATTGCTTACCACTCCAAAACTGTTGTCATTCTGGATCGAAGCTAATACCCCCTATTGGAGAATGGAGCTGGAAGTGCAGCTTTATTCCCGAAGAAGGTTTTGCAATTGGAACGATCCAAAATGCAAGAATGGAGCTGAATCCATCTGAACTTGCTTTACTTCAAAGACTATTACTAGAAAAAGTACCATTTCACAGTAATGGAAAAATATTAGGTCCTAAAAATGTTTGGTTAAAGCTACTGCAAATTGTTGAAACCTGGATTGAAACACATTTACAAAGAAGAGTTACATCTCTTGAAATGATGAGAGAGGTAATAATCAGTAATGATCTAAATACTAAGTAGGGACATATATTTGGAAAGAATTAATAGTAAAAAAATCTTGTTTATAAATTATTTAACTATTAACAATAGTTTGAAAAGAAATATAGAATAGCTGCTAGCTTGAAATACCGGTTTTTTTAGAGCTTGACCCATATCGCCTGGCTAGGCAAAAAAACACCTTTTTGCGGGAACGTCTGTTACGGACTTAGCACGACTGAAGAACTTAGAGAAAGAGGATATCAAACAAGTTTTATTCACTTTGATAACCCAATGAGAGATGGGAATAATAAAACTTCCTTGCTAGCCAATGATCCTGATGTAAGTCTTCCTTATTTAATTAAATCTCAGGTTTACACAATCCCTTCTTTAAATGCTCAAAGAGAGCTTAGAGAATCTCTCTCAAGACTAAAACCTGATTTAGTCCATGCAAGTCTTACTCTTTCTCCATTGGATTTTCGACTTCCTGAGCTTTGTCATCAACTTAATTTACCTTTGATCGCAACTTTTCACCCAGCTTTCGATTCAAAGCTCAGAAATCTTACTGCCAATACACAGCAACTTACTTACCAACTTTATGCACCATCATTAGCTAAGTATGACAAAGTGATTGTTTTTTCAGATTTGCAAGCAGAAGTTCTCGCAAAACTAGGAGTAAAAGAAAGCCGACTCGAAGTAATCCCTAATGGAATTGACATAAAAAAGTGGAACCCCCTTAAACCTAATAATTCACAAAATGAACTTCAACTTGGAATAAGGAAAAAGCTAGGTTCTGATAGGATCTTTATCTATATGGGTAGAATAGCTTCTGAAAAAAATGTTGAAGCCTTACTACGTGCATGGAGGTTTGTTCAGCCAAAAGGATGTCGACTAGTAATAGTAGGCGATGGGCCTTTAAGGCCAACACTCGAAAATCATTCAATCTTCAATAAAAAAGATAATGTGGTTTGGTGGGGATACGAGGCTGATCAAAATAAAAGAGTCGCTCTTCTTCAAATCGCCGAAGTTTTTTTACTTCCAAGTCTTGTAGAAGGGCTATCTATCGCCTTGCTCGAAGCCATGGCAACTGGAACAGCATGCGTTGCGACAGATGCTGGAGCAGATGGAGAAGTGATTAAAAATGGAGCAGGGATAATACTTAACACTGAAGGGGTTACTTCTCAATTACGTACTCTTTTACCTGTTTTGCGCGATCAACCAGTACTTACCCACGAATTAGGTAGACGTGCACGTTTGAGAGTAGAAGAGAAATATACACTTCAACAAAATATTGACTCACTTGAAACTCTATACGCAAACGTACTTAGCTCATCTAACTCGAAACCTCTTCAGCCAATTGACGACTCTTCTGAGCTGCCAAAACAACTGCTTCAATTAAGGCAGATCTCAAGCCCGCAAGTTCAAGGTGTCGAAGAGCACTAATTGTGGTACCTGCAGGAGAGGCAACCATATCTTTAAGTTCAGCAGGATGCAAACTTTTTTCTCTTAGTAAATATGCTGTCCCTGAAAGGGTTTTATGAGCTAATTGATTGGATAATTTTCTAGGCAATCCTGCTGCAACAGCACCATCAGCCATTGCTTCAACCACTAAAGCTATATATGCAGGCCCAGAAGAAGTTAAAGCCAAAAAGGAATCAAGCATACTCTCCTGTAATTCAAAAATTTCACTAATGGGTTCAAAAATCTTTCTAACTAATATTTTTTGATCCAAAGTAATATCATCCTCCCAAGACAAGCCAGTAAGCCCCTTCCCAACAAGTGAAGGGGTATTTGGAACCGCTCTTACACATGTGTGACCAGGAAAAGCTTTCTTAAGACTTTTCAATGTTATGCCAGCTAAAACTGAGATCAACAATGGTTTGGGAAACTGATCATTCGATTGAAATGATGAGTCATATTCTTTGATTTTGCCAAATTGTTGAGGTTTTACAGCTAATAATTTCAGAGGAGCATTCCATAGATCCCTAGACAAAGAATCTTCACTGGATACTACTCTTACTCCCTTTGGAAGATCATTTAATGTAGATGCAATACTTGAGCTACTACCAACAATCCCTAAAACATGTTCGGACTGGTATTCACCTCTTTCAAGAAGAGGTGAAATAATGGCTTTAGCCATACTACCAAGACCAATTATACCTATGGAAATTTCCAATCTATTTAATAGATCAAAGAGCTGTAGCTACTGTCTCCCCCCAAGCAGGCTCTGGTGCAGGAGAGGACTCCTTAGAAATCAAATCAGTCCCTTTATTAGTCATATTTGAAGGAGAAGCTTCCTCTTGAAATGAATTAGTTACAGTTACACAAGAAGGCGCAAAAAGGAAAATACTTTCTCCAACTCTTTCTTGATGTCCATCAATAGCAAACGTTCCACCTGCGACGAAATCAACAGCTCTTTGAGCCTGATCAGGCTCCATCATTGTGAGATTCAAAATAACTGTTTTACGTTCACGCAAAGCCTGGATAACTCTGGGCATTTCATCAAAACTACGCGGTTCCATCAAACTAACTTCAGAATCATTTGTTGAGATGCCAGGCATCCCAATCACATTAGAAGAAGCAACTCCACTCCTTCCGTCAAAAGGATTATGTGAAGAAATGGTAGCCATTTCTCCACTTCCTTTTTTGTCTCTTTTAAAATTTTCAAAGTCATCACTTGTTTCGTAATCGAGCTCATCAAAATCACTATCTAAAAAGTCATCACCAGCGACGACAGCACGAAGACGGGAAATAAGCGACACCTGTTAATCCTCTCGGGATGATTTGTTTAAAAGTTGGATAAGCCAACAATGATGCATCTACAACAACATTGAAGGATGAACCATATACTTAAATAACGTTCCTTATCTTAAGGGGCAAGCTTTTTTATTAGTTTTTTCATATCTTCGACAATTTAATTAAATTGGACGTTTGCCAAACAGAACCGATCCTAAACGAATCCAAGTAGCACCACCTTGAATAGCCTCTTGCCAATCGTTGCTCATTCCCATCGAACAATCCTTTAATCCCAGATGATTTGCAAAATTTCTACATTCACAAAATAAATCTTTTCTCTGAAACGAAGTAAGAGCTATGGGTGGGATTGTCATTACGCCAATTAAATGAATATTTTCCAAAGTCATAATTTTGGGCCAACTTTGCAAAAGATCTTGTTTTAAAAATCCACCCTTTTTTGGATCATCCCTAAATTTTACTTGTAAAAATATATTCGGAATTTTATTTTCTTCTTGTGAAATCCTAGAGATTCGTTCAAGCAAAGGCAAAGAATCAACCGAATGAATAAAGTCAAATTCTTTAATAACTCCTCTAACTTTATTTTTCTGCAATGTACCCACGAAATGCCATCGGAGTTGATTTAGATCATTCAGATCGTTTTTTTTTGGAAGAGCCTCTTGTAAACGACTTTCTCCAAAATCCAACTGACCATAACTATATATTTGACGTATAGATTCTTGATTATGTCCCTTGCTTACTGCAAGTAAATTAACCCCCTTGGGTAAAGAATCTTTTATAAACTTAAATTCATTAGAGGAGGTCAAAATCAAATAAAGTCACATAAAAGTTTGATTAAATAATTCCTGCCAAACGGCAATATCAGACGATTTATCTCTCTTGCATTTAGCCAAATGCATTTCGGAATAATGCCTAGCATCCATATATGGAATAACTTCAAAGGCTGCTCCACGAGGTTGCAAAGTAACTAAGAAAAATATTTTTTGTGCATATAAAGTTGCATACACATCCCTTCCATTACTCGCTGGTGACACTAGATATAGCATTCCAAAAGTTGGATGATTTAGATAGCGTTCAGCGTTCAAACCTTGATTTTTTTAGTTAAGACGTACCATACAGACAACGTAAGACAATAGCTATCAAAAGCAAAAAAATTGAAGTCAAGTTAATCAACAAATATCTAGAATTAATAACAATGCAAGGCCGCAATTGTTGAGATGATAGCCAAAGCCCCTCTCTTGTCATTAAAGAATCAGCCCCCTGCTCTGCCCTCAGCAAAATATTTGACAAAAGTCTTTCTCCTAAGGAAATAAACAACCCTAATGTACTTTTAAATCCTAATTTACTAAAATCAATTGCCCTCACACCAATTGAACGAAAGAGGTTTTGAAGTTCCTCTTGAACTAAAGGTAAAAACCGTAAAGCCAAAAGAAGTTGAAATGAGAATTTTTCCAAAGGAAATCCCAACACAGTTAGAGGCGCAAAAAACCACCTTAGTGCCCAAACAAGATCTTCTGGAGGGGTTGTAATTAACATCAAATTCACACTATGAATAACAGTAAAAATAAGGGTCGAAGTTTTAATACCTAATTCTGCGGAGCGACGATCAACGATTAATGGTCCTAATGAAATACCTCCGATGTTAAATGGTCCAAACCTGAAAATCTCCCATGATTGTGCTAAAACAGTTGTTCCTGGTATTTCATCGGGTGCCCTTATAGACAATTCACTTGATATTTCACTCGCAGGTAAAACAATCGACAAGAATCCAATAATCAAGGAAAAAGCTAATAAAAACACCAAAGATCGCCACCAAATACGTGGTGGCAACAAACTAAGAAATGTAATTAATAAAAGAACACAAGCTGTTGAAATCCTCCAGATGGAGTTTGCTAAAATTGGGGTTATTAAAAACAAAAGGATCCAGGAGAGTTTGATCCGAGGATCAATTCGGCGAAGCCAGCTTGATTTGCCAGAGACATATTGACCTATCGGAATCTTTTTTAGCCAGTCCATAAAAAACTACTATTTTCTGGATCCTTGCTGTTGGCGAGCCAAATCTTTTTCAACATCGCGCTGCTGCTTCCCTCTCCAAAACAATTTTATGGGAGTTCCTTCAAAGCCTAGTCCCTCTCTAATTTGTCTCTCAATATATCTTCGATAAGTTTCGCCAAACAATTTAGGATCATTCACAAACAGAGTAAAACTTGGAGGATTAATAGCCACTTGAGTACCGTAATAAAGACGTCCTTGTTTTCCACCTCTCGTAGTAGGAGGACTTCTCCATTTTAATGCCTCTGTCAGCACCTCATTAACAACTGACGTACTGATCCTCCTTCTATTCTGATCAACAGCCAAAGTTGCTAATGCAAAAATGCCTTCTACTCTTTGTCCCGTAAGTGCAGACGTAAAAATCATCTCGGCCCAGTCGAGAAAATATAGTTTTGCACGAATGTCTTTTTCCATTGCAGACATTGTATGACTATCTTTCTCGACAGCATCCCATTTATTAATGACGATCAAACAAGCTCTTCCTTCCTGCTCAATTCTACCTGCAAGCCTCTGATCTTGTTCTGTGACGCCATCCAAAGCATCTATAACCAAAACACAAACATCACTCCTTTCTATTGCCTTAAAACTGCGATTAATACCAAAAAATTCTGGGCCATAATTAACACTTCTACGTCTACGTATTCCCGCTGTATCAACTAATTTCCATTGCTTATCCTGATGAGTAATTCGAGTATCAATAGTATCTCGAGTCGTACCCCTAATCGAACTAACAATTGCTCTTGTCTCTCCACAAATAGAATTAAGAAGACTTGACTTCCCTACATTAGGTCTCCCAATAATAGCTAATTGAATAGGAGAATCATTGACTTCATCTAAATCTTTAGAGGGAAACAAAGTGATTACATGATCAAGCAGATCACCTGTTCCTACACCATGTATGGCAGAAATTGGATAGGGCTCACCAAGACCAAGCTTCCAAAATTCAGCTGCCATTGCCAAGCCTTGTTCGGGAGATTCACATTTATTAACCACCACAAGTGTTTGACAGGAATGAGACCTTAAAAATTCCGCAATCGATTCATCAGCAGTAGTAACGCCCTCCTGGCCATCAACAATTACTAATGCAACTACGGCTTCTTCAAGCGCAAGATTAGCTTGCTCTCTAATTTCAGGAAGGAACTCACTATCATCATCAAAAACCAGACCTCCAGTATCTACAACTTTAAAATCTCTATCCCTCCAAAATCCATCTTGATAAGTTCGATCTCGAGTTACCCCTGGCTCATCATGAACAATGGCCTCTCTGCTCTGACATAAGCGATTGACCAATGTAGATTTCCCAACATTTGGGCGTCCAATTATTGCGACTATTGGTAGCGCCAAATTTCTCTACCTTTCATAAGATTATTTACCCTTTATAGGTCAGAATCAAGATTAATTCTTCATACTACAAGTAAGAGCAAAGAGTTCGATTCCAAAATGAAATTTAGAAATCAAACTTCCCTAAAAAGATTCACCCAAAGGCAAAGGGATTCATTAACTAACAAACCATCTTTAATAGCAATACTTCTTCTTTTGATAGCTTTTCTTCAAATACCAATTTCCTTAAAAGCATCAATAAGTATTTTTTGCTTATTTTCAGAAACCAGCGAAACAAATAAAACTTTGTTTTTTTGTAATGAGTTAAATAAATCCAATCTTTTTTATAGATGAAAGAGTTATCTCCCATTTTTTTATCAGGTAATGGGACTTCTAGATCTTTAGAGTGTCCGGTTATTCAGTCCCCACTTGCAGGTGTAAGCGATCAAATTTTCAGGAAGTTTGTTCGAAGATGGTCTCCAAAAGCTTTACTTTTTACCGAAATGGTAAATGCTAAAAGTCTTGAATTAGGTCATGGTGAAGAGAAGGTAATTGAGCTTTCAGAAGAGAGTGGACCAATTGGTGTTCAACTTTTTGACCATAGGCCAGATTCAATGATAGATGCTGCCATAAAAGCCGAGTCATCTGGTGCATTTCTTATAGATATCAATATGGGCTGCCCAGTAAAAAAAATTGCCAGGAAAGGAGGCGGAAGTGCTCTATTAAAAGAACCAGAACTTGCTCAATTAATCGTCAAAAAGGTTTCAAAAG
The DNA here is from genome assembly GCF_027359395.1 of Prochlorococcus marinus str. MIT 1013. Taxonomy (NCBI): domain Bacteria; kingdom Bacillati; phylum Cyanobacteriota; class Cyanophyceae; order Synechococcales; family Prochlorococcaceae; genus Prochlorococcus; species Prochlorococcus marinus. The sequence continues at coordinate 1,878,246 of NZ_CP114778.1, read as the reverse complement.
CCATATCAATTCCAGTAACAGTAAAAATAAGGTTGGGCTGGTGTGAAACCACAAGTAATCCAGTATCTTTTGCTTTAGGACTACAGGAGGCTGGCGCACAACTCATAACTGTTCATGGACGAACGAGAAGGCAAGGATTTTCTGGGTACGCAAACTGGGAAGCTATTTCAAAAATCAAAAAGTCATTAGATATACCTGTCATTGCTAATGGTGATATTAAAAACTCACAAGATGCTATTGAATGCCTAAAGATTACTAATGCCGATGGAGTGATGATAGGAAGAGCAAGTATGGGCTCACCATGGCTGGTTGGGCAAATTGATGAAGAAATTAAAAATCAAAAAACTTTTAAACCACCTGATGCAAAGATGAAAGTCAGTTTATCTTTAGAACACTTAAAATTATTAGTTTCAAAGAGAGGTGATCATGGGCTTTTGATTGCTAGGAAACATATGAATTGGACTTGTAGGGGATTTCAAGGAGCCTCTACTCTTCGCCATAAACTAGTTAGGGCAAGCACTCCAACAGAGGCAATAAAACTACTCGAAGATGAACTTATTAAATTGAACTAAAAATTTTAAGGCATTATGAAAGGCCAACTTTGTCGTATCAATAGTAAAGAAAAATATGGCCTAGTGCCCGAGGAGAGCTCAGATGCCCTAAGGATTTTTTGATCTGAAAATCCTATTCTTTCTGCGAATACTGACTGTTTAATTAAATCAAGTTCTTCAAGCAAAGGTTTGACCCATTCCCAATTTTTACCAAGTTTGAGCAAAACAACTACCCTTTTCTTTAACGCTGCATCAGACAACATAACCTTTAGCTCCTCAGATGAGGAGGGCACAGGCAATACAAGTAATTGTTCCTCTTGAAAAGCCAGTGGTAATTTACTTTTCGCGGCAGCTGCAGAAAAAGATGTAACACCTGGAATTAATTTAACAAGGCACTCTGGATGATGTTTTTCTAACTCTTTTGAAAGATAAGAGCCTGTCGAAAAAAGCGATATATCTCCTTGAGCAAGGAAAACGACTCTTTCACCTTTCTCAACCATCTTCATTAATTCATTCCCAGCAACTCGCCATGCACTTTTTAAAGTGCTCTGATCTTTAACCATGGGAAAATGCAAAGGCAATTTTTTTTTATCTTTGGTTATCCATTTTGAAGCAATTTTTTCAGCAAGACTATCTCCGCCCCTAGTCGAGACAGGATAAGAAACAACTGTTGATTCTTGAATTGCATCAACTGCTGCCAAAGTTAATAAAGAGGGATCACCTGGGCCTAAGCCAGTAATAGTCAAAATTTTCATTTAATTGGGTAACATCTGTCTACTTAAAAGAGATAATTAACTGTGCATTCTTGGCGCATGATGCATTTCCAATAAAGCATCAGATTCAACCTTAGCTAATTCTTCTAACCTAGAAGTCAGAATATTTCGATCAAAACGTTCATCTGCCAACTTCCAATAAATTCCAAAATGCCTAGCCTCACTTATTAGTAAGTCAGCGTATAAATTCCGAAGTTCAATATCAGGAGAATGTATAGACAATAATTTCATTCTTTCATGACTCCTTGCCTCAATAAGTCCCGCTACTAGAAAGCTATCCAACATTCGAAATGGTTCATCTTTACAAATATTTTTTGCCATAATTGCTCCATAGGGAGGTGAGGCTAATTTTTGAAGTTTTTTTCCACGCGCATTTAAAATAGACACAACCCTCTCAAAATGTTCAAGCTCCTCTCTTGCTAAAGGGCTTAAGACCTCTGAAAGTCCAGGTTCACTTACATAACGAAACATAAGTTGCAGCGCTACACCAGCAGCCTTTCTCTCACAATGTGCATGGTCCAAAAGTATTTCCATTGGATTAGAAATTGCAAGATCTATCCAATCTTCACTAGTTTTATTTATTAACCAACGAATCTTTGATTGACCAAAAACTTGAGATTTTGAATTATCCATAAGCTCCTCAGGCACTCTTTAAATAAGAAACCATCCCCTTTAAAGCAAGTTGATAACTATTTGATCCAAAGCCGCAAACCAAACCCAATGCTTTATCTGAAAGGAATGATTTATGTCGAAATTCTTCCCTAGAATAAATGTTACTTAAATGTACTTCTACATAAGGAATGGCAACTCCTAATAAAGCATCTCTTAGAGCAATAGAGGTATGTGTATAAGCACCTGCGTTAATTAAAATTCCGTCAATTGAACCAACACTTTTTTGAATGCAATCAATCATCTCCCCCTCTGAATTACTCTGAAAAAATTTCAGCCTTGCATCAAGTTTATTAGCTAAAGTCAATAACTCTTCTTGAATATCTTCTAAAGTTTGCGATCCGTATATAGATGGTTCCCTTCTTCCAACAAGATTTAAATTCGGACCATTGATAAGTAAAAGATCCATATTCCTTACAAATTAAATATCTTTCATGATCGTATCGATTCCAACCTCAAAGGACCAACAAATTCGAAAAAAGTGGCACCGTTTACTGTTAATCTCATCAAGTGGATCGGGTCGGTGCCCGAGTGGTTAATGGGGGCGGACTGTAAATCCGCTGGCTACGCCTACGTTGGTTCAAATCCAACCCGGCCCATCTTTCCACAAGCCCTTGTAGCTCAGCGGTAGAGCACTCCCTTGGTAAGGGAGAGGTCTCGGGTTCAAGTCCCGACGAGGGCATCGTCGGAGGGACATCAAAGAGATTTAATCGCAATCAAGAGACCTCTTGAGGTCTCTTTTTTAATGCCAAGTCGTTGCAATCAGAGGGAAGTTCCGAAAGGAGACCATCAGGGAATATCAGGATACACCAAAAATTCAAAATCAAAGTTCCCTAAAAGTTCCTCAGAAATATCCAAAAGTTCCCCAAAAAAGTTCCCCAAAATCTCCAAAAGTTCCCCAAGAATTTATAAGCAAACTCAGGATTAGATTGGGTGAAAGTCTGAAGAATTAACCAATGAAAAAATATTTTCTTCCCTTAATCCTTATCGCAAGTTTTCTGGGAACTTCTGCTTCTGCTCAAGTTTTCAGAGGAGGAGGTTCTAGTGGCACTGCCTGTCCATCTGGAAGTCAATACAAAGGAAATGGATTTTGCAGTTCATCTGACGGGAAACAGTTCTTCCGTGGTGGTGGGAACAGTGGAACTGCTTGTCCCTCCGGAAGTCAGTACAAAGGGAATGGATTCTGCAAATCAAACGATTACAAACAATTTTTACGTGGTGGTGGATCTAGCGGAACATCTTGCCCTTCTGGTGCTCAGTACAAAGGGAATGGGTTCTGCCGAAGCAACTAATTAGAAGATCAAAAGACAAAACCAAAGGCAATTATCAGTTCACTTTTTCTTTGCATAGATCGAATCAATAAGTTCGCCCAGATAATTCTCAATATTCATTCTGCTTCCCTTTGCTAGTTCAGTAAGCATTTGATATCTCACAGGATTTACTTTTACTTGCTTCATTGTTCTCTCATACCAATTTCAGTTGCTTTTCTTGCCTTGAGTTCCACAAGCGTTTAATTGCATTCTTGTGTAGGTCGCTTCTTGTAAGTCCCATCTCCTTACACAACTGTCGTTCGATGGGGATCAAGATCGGAACCTCACGCTTTTTATAAGTGATATGGAATTGATTAGATACTGGATTAAACATTGGTCGTAAATGTGTCTTAATTGCGTTGTATTGATATTGATCTTGAATTCATTCGTCTTTATAAACTGCTATCCAAGATCACGAGAAAGAAAGAACTCAATATTATTTATTTAATGCTTTTAAATCCATTCCCTTCGGGAATGATTCGCTTCGCTCATGGTTATTAGTTGTTTAAGTTATAAGTCTTTAGAACAACCCTTGAAACCTAACAGAAATATTTATACAAATAAAGTATTTAAAGCGTACCAATTATTAACTTTTCCTAACAATTATATATTCTAATTCTTATTAATAGAATTTTTCTGGTTGAGATTTTTTCTTGCAGACTGGAACACTTTATAGATTAGTTATGATGAAAAATATACTTAGTCAATATCAGTAAGATTATGATATTAAAAATTATAGACAAAAGGTTTAAACTAGTTGCTATAAAAAGGGATACCACATTCATAATTGACCCAATTTAGTGCCCTTAAAACAATTTTCATGTTATAATGTAAGTATTGAAACAGGGATGAACTAAGTAATTCCTCTTCAATACAAATTGAATAAAATAAGACCCTGCTAGGGGCATCTTAAGCACAGTCAGACTACTTCAGCGACTTGTCAATCAAAATATAATCACCTCATAATTTATCTTTTAAATATTGGACTCAATTGTGAGGATTAATTTTACTAATTTTATCCAACTTTATCTAATTTAACTATGCCAAAAGGAAACTTGCATGAGGTAAAAAATCTTCGTGAGAAGAATAAAAAAATGTTGTCTTTGGTAGATTCTGATACGCAAGGAAATATTCACAATAGTGTTTTCATGTGTCTAACTAATGATTACCATTACTTACTTCGTTTCGCTATTCTTCCCGAAAAACAATCAAGAAGTGAGATGGGAAATATATCAGTAATTCTTAATCAAAGTCAAACCCAAATAGCATGTGTTATTGGAGATTCACCAATGTCAAAGACCTTATCTGATTGGGAGAAATCAGATCAATCTATGGATCTTGGTATAGATGTAAATAAACTAACTTTAGGAACTTGGGATATCAAAGAACCTTATATTGATGAAGGAATAGACCTACTTTTAAATTTATTTAGTAAGAAACAAGTAGATGAAATTATATCTACTATTGGGATTGGTTTATCTAATGGAAAAAAATGGATACTTGTTGGAGACAAGAAAGGCAATATTCATTGCTGCCCTCACCCTGACGATATCCAGAATTTATGGGATAAGCATAAGGCAGTTGCATAGAAGAAGTATTAAGGCAAAGGATTAGCAGCAATGATTTTTATGGAGGGGTTTCGTGCCTCTCCTATTTTTTTGCATCAGTCACGTTGTTGGCATGGACTGTTTCTTTCCATGTCTTACCTCCTTGGCAATAAGTAAGTTCAACCTTCATTTACTTTCGCTCTCAACTTGTAGAAGGTTTCTTCACAGCGACAAGTAACCCCCTTAAAACCTTCTGGAAAAGATTGCATCCAAGTAGGAATTTCTAACTGAACTGGAAAGGTTCCTTTGAGATGAAAGACCACTTCTTTCTTCTTTTCATCTATGAAGTGAGGAGGAAGAGTCATCACACCTGTCCTCTGTATTTCTTGAACTCCTCTAATGAACTGGTAACTATTGATTTGTAGTCATCAGGGAATCTTTGCTTCATGATTGCTGGAATTTCCAAGCAATCTGGATAGGGATTATGCAAATAAAAAACAACTTCCTTCTCTTTCTTCAAGACAATGTAATCAGATAGTCCCCCTACGTTTTTGTCGGTCATGCCGTTTCCTTCTCTCCAAAATTAGGAACCATCAATACGTCTTCTATCTCTTCAGAAAGAGGGTTATACATCCACTCACCCATCTCACACAAAAGGTGGAACCTCTCTTGAGGGTTAAGAGTTTTCATTCGCTCGCAAGCATTCACCACGCATTCATCCATTGCATTCATTATTTCTGTCTCTTTGGTCATACTTCTATCACCACATCTTGCTCAACAATAATTCTTCTAATGGTTGATAAAGCAAGTCCAGTTTGTTTCCTGATTGATCTGTAAGAACAACCTTCCTCTCTTAGACGCAATACCAAACCTTCTTTCTCGTTGTTTGTCTTTGGTCTTCCGCCAAGATTTCCTCCTGTCTCTCTTCTGTGGTTAATCGATTCTTGCGTTCTCTCAATCACCATTTGACGCTCAACTTCTCCGATTCCACTTAAAAGACCAATCATAATTGGAGCAAATTTTCCCAGTGCTCTGGTGTTGATCATTCCATCTGTTGTTCTTACATGGATCCCTTTTTCTTGAAGGTCATGGAGGGTATTGATGCATTGCCTCTGATTTCTAAAACCTCTATCCAACTTGGTGAATACGATTTCATCTCCCTCTTCAAGGGTTCTTAATGCTGCCTCGAATTGTGGTCTTGCTTTGTCCGCACTTGAGACAGTCTCTTGGAATACAACAACGCAACCTGCCTTTTTCAACTCTTCAACTTGAGCGCCAATAGAGATTTGTTTATTCGTACTTTGGCGCGCATATCCAATGCACTTGTATTCAGGTCTATCTCTGAATAGTGGTTTTTTTCTTTGGAACTTTGTTTGTGTTTTCATCTGTTCCATAAACTATGGTGTTTCTTATTGAATTGCATATGTCATTATTTTACCAACCAAACAGTCTTATTGGAACACTAAAACTCTTTTATCCTGGATTTTCAATAATATCAAAGTGAACATTCTCTAAGTTTGATTACCGTCCCCTTTTTGGAACACCAATTTTCAAGAAAATATTTGTGCTATTGCTATCTTCGTCTTCGTATACAAGAATAGAGACACAGAACAACTCCTCACACATAGTTCTGTGCTGAATGAGCATCCAATAGGGTGCTTTTTTAGTGCCTTCAATCGATGTGCCAATCTTCAAACCCACCTGCTAGAGGTTTATTACTAATCCCGTTCCGGTAAGTTCTACATGTGAGGAGTCGAGATCCTCCGTAGTGGAAACAAGGAAACACTTACGCCTGATCTCACGAAGAAACCGCCCTAACAGAACTGGGCGGTTTTTTTGTGCCTATTAATCTTCATACCCAATATTGTTTTCAGGATCAGTAATAAAGAGAATTAGTTGAAAAACTAGGTTTGCAGGCAATGAAAGTTTTTTAAGAAGTAACAAGGTCATGCCCTGTGTCACATTGAAATTCTCTTTTCTCTTACTCATATTGTTTTTCCCAAAAAAGATAGAGGTTCGAGAATTGTTTGCTCGTATCAACAACAGCAGTACTGGTAGAAACTAATTTCCATCCCAATGAATTTCTTTTTTTGATGATTTCTCCAATTTCAGTTTCCTGCCTAGAAGTATTGGCATTTCCTACTGCATAGTAGATATCAAGATCATTTTCAGTTCTTGCCATAAGAGCAATTCAGATACTTCTAAAGATAATCAACTAAACAATAATTCTGTAAGCAAAGGGAGGCACTTCAACCAAATTAAAAAATTCAAGAAGACTTCATCTCGATTCTGCTATAGAAACTTGGCATGGACTCTTAACTCAAGATTGGGAACTAATGGAACATCAGATAAGTGATGCTGCTGCTTAGTCATCGAATCAGATATCTAAGAATTCCAACTAGGGCGATGGCAATAATTCCATAAGTCCAAACGGAACCACTATTTCTTGAGACACGCTCCATCCAATCTGGAAGACCATTATTTTCAATGATGAATAGATAAAGCAATCCCAAGATCAGTACTGGGATAACAAGTGCATAAATGAAATTCAACATCTATAGATTATGATTAGTGATTAGAAAATTAGACTCAGGGATTTCTAAATGGATAACTATCAAAATGTAGATGTTGATAAATTAGCAAATATTTATTTTGAAGGTAAAGTTGTTAGTCGGAACATTTTTTTTAAAGATGGTTCAAAAAAAACATTAGGAGTGATGTTGGAGGGTGGATATGAATTTAAAACTGCGTCAAGAGAAGTCATGGAAATCCACTCTGGAAAACTAAATGTAAAAATTGCAGGTGATAAAGATTGGACATTAATAACTGAGGGTATGGATTTTAATGTCCCCAAAAATTCTTCATTTTGTTTAGAGGTTTCAGAATTAGTAAACTACACATGCTCTTATTTTGATGATTAAAAAATTAGAGTAGGGAAAAACTTTAGACTGACCCACAAAAAGGCACGGTTGAGTAAAATTACTTATAAGATGGTTTAAACTTAATTTTAAATATGATCAAGAAATACCCTTTACTTCCTTTCCTTATCTTCGCTGCTTTTGTTGCAGGTACAGCAACAGTCGGTCTCCCAGTATTTGCTTCAGTTGGTTGATTTGAGTCTGGAAAAAATTTAAGTAGAGAAGACCCATATTTTTTTAAAAGTCCTGCCTTCCAATAGATCAATCAATTTATGTAGTGTCTAAGTTATTGGATATCACGGAAGACTAATCCTATGTTTGTATTAGAGGTAAATGTAAGCGATGAGAATCCAACCATTAGTTCTAACTGCAATGCTTCTGTCTCCCATGGCAGCAATGGCAGAAGGATACCATCACCAGAGGGGATATACAACTCAACGCTCTTGCTACAAGGAAATTTATAAAGAGGAATATGTTGCTGGGACAAGATCATCCAAAGGTTATGTGAAGTCCTATCTGGATAAAGTTGAAGTCCCTTGCTCTTCACTTAGTTGGAATTCACCAGTTCGTAATTATCGTCATCACCATAATCACGCTCATTCTTCCCCTCACACTCATCGCAGGTATTACAGACCAACTCACCGACAAGTTTTAGTTTCTCGGAGTTATACATCCAGCGGTGGAAGTTGTAGTTCAAGTAGTGCAACCACAGGAGGATTGCTTGGTGGTGGTCTTGCTGCTGCACTATCTAAGAAAGATGCTTATGGATGGTCTATTCCTTTAGGTGCTGTTCTTGGTATGGGCATTGCTAACGCTGATTGCTAATTAGGAATAATTTCCGATTCTTATCTTTGTTGATTGGATTAGAAAAGCAAAAGCAGAACAACTCCTTACCAGTATTAGTTCTGTCGACAGAGAAAGAAGGGGACTCAAGGTCGCTGATGCAGCAGGGTCCCTTTCTTAATGCCAAGAATTCGTTAAAAGAGAGATGGAAACCTCTCCACTTCTTTTCTGAATTTGCGTCAGTTGCACTCAATGAAACCATTAGATCTATTGCTTCCTCTTGCGTAAAGGATTTTCCCTTATCTGATTTGAATATCATTTTTATACAGTATTCCAATACACCCAAACATTAGTCATATCGGTCCAAGTGAAGGTGTACAAAATATCTTGCTTTTTTATACACCTTCAATCAAAGTCAGTGATTTATTACTTGTAAAAATTGAATCGTTGAAGAACTGGTTGATCTCTTTAAAGTTAGAAGAACTAGTCTGACTAGATGAAACTTAGAAATACTGCGATTGCTTTAGGAATAGGTGCTGCGACTGCGACTGGTTTATCTCTGCTGAAAGTTAATAAGGATCTTGTTGTTGGATCGACTGCTGTTGTTGTCGGTGCAGGATTGATGATTGCGTTGAAGGATAAAGAAGATTCCAACATCTCTTCAGGAAGACTTACAGGGAAAGAGTTATTAGAGAAAGTTGAATCACTTGGGGATGTCAGCAAGTCAGACCTGGTTAGAGAGTGTGGTTATGTAGGGACTAAAAAAGATGGAGGTGAACGTCTTTATTTCACTGCTTTTTACGAAGCACTCTTAGAAGCAAAAGGAGTCTCAAGGTCTGCAGGAAACTCAGAAGATTCTGGAGAAGATGTCATAGAAGATGAACCTACTAGTCTGCAGTTATATGAAATTGGTGATAAAAAATTTAAAGAAAAAGACTTTAAAGGGGCAGTTAAATATTTCCAAGAGGCATATGAAAAGACTTATTGGGCAGATGAAGGTCCTAAACTTGATGCTCTTTTGCAAGTAGGTAAAGCAAAAAAAGAATTAGGAGATCTAGAGGGTGCTTGTGAAGCATGGAATAAGGTATATGAATCTGATTATGTTTGGGCAGATGAATTATTGATGGAACATTGTGGATTAAAAAAACCTATTCATACATGGGAAACTTGGAGTGAAGCAGGAGGAGAAAAATTATCAGAAGGAGAATATAAAGAGGCAATTTATTATTTAACGGAAGCAATCAAAGTCGACACCAATACAGAAGATTTTAGGGGTACAGATGAATATAACTATAAGGAAAGAGGGGATGCTAAAAATGCACTTGGGGATATGAAAGGTGCTTGTGAGGACTGGAAGAAAGCAGCAGAACTAGGAGAGGAAGATGCTGCGAAATTAGTGGAGGAGAATTGCAAATGAAATCTATGAACGACAAAAAAAGAAATAGATTTAAAAAAATATTTAGATATTATCTTATTCCATTTATTGATATTTTAAATACTGAGAAATTTGTATCTCGAAAGGATTTCTTCTTATATTTACCTGGGATAATTTTCAATGCTTTAATCTATTATTTGATAATTTTATACTTACAACCTTTCCAAGGTGAGTTTATAAAGTCAATCAATTCTTCTCTCTATTCTGTTTTAAGAGTATTGACTTATTCAATAGCATTTGCACCATTTTATACTCTCTCTTTACGAAGACTAAATGATGCAGGAAAGAGTTTTCTATGGTGGTATGCAATCTTCTTACCAAGATCAGGGGTTTTTGGTTTAATTAAAGTATCAATAGGTTTATATATTTGGTATTTACTTTGTCAACCATCAGTAAATAGAGAAAGAAAAACAAGTCGTGAAAATTTTGAGACAGAATTAGAAGATAAATTATCACCTAGTAGTGTCCAAGAATTATATTCTATTGGTCGTCAATTAGAGTCTAAAGGAAACATAGATCAAGCAATAAATTATTATACAAATGCTCTTTCAATAGAACCAGAAAATATACAGATATTGAATAGTCGTGGGTATGCTCGATCTTTAACTGAAGACTATCAAGGTGCAATTAATGATTTCAATATTGCATTAAATATTGTTCCGACAGACCATATAGTTTTAATGAATAGGGGTTCAACTTACTGCGATTTAAATAATTACAATGAAGCACTTAAAGATTATAATAAAATCATAGAAATACTTCCAGATTATAGAGATGCCTATATTAATAGATCAATAGTTAAAAGAAATTTGGAAGATTATAAGGGTGCAATCTTTGATCTGAATAAGATACTGGAGTCTGATCAAAATGACGAAGAAATTTATTATGATCTTGCTAAAAATAAACAATCCCTAGGAGATCATCAAGGTGCGATTATTGATTATAGTTTTGTTATAGATAATCATGATAATGGGGATGATATTTCTCCATCATATTTTGGTAGAGGATTTAGTAAATATTGTTTAGAGGATTACCAAAGTGCTATTGCTGATTTAGAGAAAGGATTAGAACTCAATCCTGACTGTGATGCATTTCCTTATTATTTATTAGGTACTAGCAAATTAAAGATTGGAGATCTGCAAGGGTCTTTCGATGCAATATTCAAAGCAGCAGAAATGGGTGATGAAAAAGCACTTAAAGTTTTGGAGGATTACTCTCAATCATCTGAGATCAAAGGAACTGCACAAGAGGTTGAGGTAAACAAGATGATTAACTCACTGAGGAACAAATGACACCAAAAACTTTTGAACCTGATGATTTAAATAAGGTATGCAAAGGTGATTATCTTGCCTCCGTTATGGAAGACCTTGATGGTCAAGATGAAAGTTCAATTGCCCTAGCACTTGGTTATTTTCATATCGATGATCAAGGGAAAAAGATTCCTTTAGTTGATCACCTAAAGAAAGCAATCGATGAGGCAGAGAAAAATCATAGTGCTACTCATAAAGACGAAGATAATTTCTTTGATATTTACAAAGACCGATTAGTAATCAGTGATGACCACACAGGAATTGTTTATGTCCCTAAAAGACTTGTAGAGGCAAATAAGGAATTCTATGAAGGGACAGAATTAGTTGATTTCGATATTGATTACGTAAATGAAGAGATCACATATGGAGATAGTGATTCGGCAGAAGAATACATTGAAGAACTTGGTTTTAAAGAACCAATGATGGTGCAATCAGTAATGAATATGGTCTATGTAAATCCTTGGGATTTGAAATGGATAGAAGGATCCTCTTGGTTTACTTATGAAGAGATCGCAGATTATTGGGGACTGAGGTACGAAGACTGCTGCAAGGAATCATCTACTTGGAGGGATGATTGATATGACTAATCAATCTCGTAAACCTTATCCATCAACATTCAATGAACTTGTAGATCAGTTCAACAATCTCGACGTGAACAATACGGATGGATTAGGTAATCAATGTGAGCACGAGAACAACCCTTATCAAGGATGCAAACAAATTGAATATCCCTTGGATGAACCTATCTCTTACGGAGAGGATCTATTTGTAGTTCTGAAGTACAAAGACAATTATTACCAGACCTCATTTGATGAGCATGAAATTACAGGATGCATGACTCAAGAGGTTTATGAAAAGCACAAAGATGACTTTGATGAAGAGATCAGTTGTGCGGGTGAATGGATAGACGTAGAGACAGAGCAATTAACAAATGGAACTTATAGTTTTACCATCCCTTCATTTGTTCAATTAGTAGATCAAGAAAATGATATTGAACAAGAGATGGTTTATTTGAAAGAGAAAGATTCCAAAGTTGTCTTAGAAGGTCTTTATGGATTCAATCGAAAATTGCTTGATGAAGAAGGTTTCACCATTGAAAGTTTCTATGACGGTTAAACGATGATCGATCTCAAAAGAAACAAAAAAGGATTTGTGAAAGCAACTGGATGCAGAGTCAAAGCATCATCGATCTATTCACCTCATCAACAAGAAGACTTCAAAATAAGTAGAGGTAAATTCTCTGATTTTCTTTCCTGTCCTAGATGCTTTTATCTCAATCGTGTCAAAGGTTTAGACCCTCCAGGAACACCAGGTTGGACTCTCAATGAAACCACTGACCGATTACTTAAAAAAGAGTTTGATGAGTGCAGACATCGGCAGATTCCTCACAGACTTTTTGCTCCTAATGGTTTAGGTCATGTCGTTCCTTTTGATCATCCTCAGATGGATAAGTGGAGGGACTCTCTTCACCATGGATTGATGCTTCGGCACAAGGATACAAACATTATTTTGACTGGAGGAGTAGACGATATTTGGCAAGACACTCGTACCAATCAATTGATCGTTGTTGACTACAAATCACAAGCAAAGAGTGGACTGGTTGATAAAAGAGAATATCTAGATGATCCATACCATCAGGGATACAAAACCCAAATGGACTTCTATTCCTATCTACTTTCAGGAATGGGTTTTGAAGTTCATCCGACTGCTTACTTCTTGGTCTGCAATGCCAAAAGAGAGGAAGACGGATTCCATAAAACAATGAACTTTGATGAGTATCTAATTCCTTACAACTGGGATATGAGTTGGATAGAAGAAGAGATTGATGAAATGGTTTCTCTCATGAATCAGCACCAGATCCCACAACCTCATGAGAGTTGTAAGAACTGTGCTTACTCAGATCAATATGCAAGAGCAGTTCATCCTGATGGAATTGATCGTGGTGATGACTCTCAAGGAAGTTTGTTTTAGTAGGAATGATAAAAACATATGAAACGAATAGAACGAAAAAGCAAACCAAGAAAATGGACACATGAAATTATCCAGAAAGAGGCACTGAAATACGATCGACGATCTGACTTTGAAAAAGGCACCGCAGGTGCATATCAGGCAGCATTAAAACTTGGAATTATTGATCAAGTTTGCGCTCATATGCCAAAAGGTTCAACAAGAAAATGGGATGCAAAAAGTATTAAAGAAGAAGCATTAAAATACGACTCAAGAGGTAAATTTCAGTCAGGTTGTCGTAGTGCGTATGGAGCAGCAAGAAAATTAGGAATAATAGATGATATTTGCGAACATATGCCTAAAAGGGAATCAAGAAAATGGGACGAAAAAAGTATTAGAGAAGAAGCATTAAAATTTGATCGTAGAAAAGACTTTGCAAGAGAATTTAAAGGTGCTGTAAGAGCAGCATATAAATTGGGAATAATGGATGAAATATGTAGTCATATGAAACCAAAGTTTTCAGAAAAATGGGACCCAGAAAGTATTAAACAAGAAGCATTAAAATATAACGGGAGAAAAAAGTTTCAAAAAGGAGCATATGGAGCATATAAAGCAGCAAAAAGATATGGAATAGTCGATGAAGTATGTGCACATATGAAATCAATATATTGGACTAAATCAATGTTAATGGAAGTAGCAAAACAATATAAATCACTAAAAAAATTCAGAACCGAAAAAAAAGGTGCTTATCTTTATGCTTGCAAGAATGGATACCTTACAGAGGTGGTTAAAAAGATGGATAGATTATTAGTCCCTCATGGTTATTGGACGATAGAAAAATGTAAAGAGAAAGCAAGTAAATATCATTATAGAAATGAATTTCAAAAGGAATTCGGTAGTGCTTATAACGCAGCATTAAAGAATGGTTGGTTAGATGAAATATGCTCACATATGAAATCTCATGCTGATGGTTATAATCATTGCATTTATGTAATTTTAAATAAAAGAAAAAACCTTGCTTATGTAGGAATAACTAGGCAATTATTTAATGCAAGAATGGAAGGTCATAAAAGTGAGAATAATACTGCTAGTTCAAAAGCAATCACAAATTTAAAAGACACTGAGTTTATTCAACTTACTGATTATTTGTTTGATTCAAGTCAGGTTAAGGAAGCAGAATTTAAATGGTTCAAAAAATATCAACGTAAAGGATTTATATTGCTAAATGATGAAAAGCAACTTGGGCGAACCGGTACAGATAGGAGAATCCATACAGATGAAATAATTTTTGCTGAAGCAAAAAAATATGCAACAAGAGGAGAATTCAAAAAGAAAAGTCCAAGAATTTATGATGCTGCTTGTACTCAAAGATTATTAGATAAAGCATGTACTCATATGCGGTCGATTGAAAAGGCACATACATGGAAAAAAAAGAAAATTGTTGAGTTTGCTAGATCATGTACTGACCGTTCTGAATTTGTCGATGCCAATAATGGCGCTTACGACGCAGCAAGGAGAAATGGATACTTAGAAGAGATATATAAATTTCTAAGATCCAAAGATGATATGAGTTGGTCGCGTCCGTCTACTAGAAAAGAAATCTGGTGTTTTGCTGATCAATACTTTGATATTTGGATCGAGAATGAACAGTGTGGGATGTGGAGAATGAGAACACTTACGAATTTAAATTTAGATAAAATGATCCAGAAATTCCGAAGAGGATGGATACCTGCAGAAGATCAGGAATGGAAAGCATGGGCAGAAGGAATTAAATCTCAGTTATGACTTTTATACCCAAGTACTAATTAGGAGTTTTTCTTGATGTCTACCACTTTGTTTTTTGATTAGAAAAGGAAAAGCAGAACAACTCCTCAGGCAAATGTTCTGTTGGGCAGAGGAAGGCACTCAAGGTCGCTGAAGCAGCAGTTTGCCTTCCTTAATGCAAATCACTTGACGACTCCGAATAATCTTAATAGTATATCTGTACTAGGACATTCCTCACGCAAGCAGTCCTAACTCATAAAGCACCTGCGTAATACCAGTGAGCAAGGTGCTTTTTTGATGCCTTGAATTAAAGGAGAGAAGTATGAATCAACCAATCAGAGAAGCATTGCCAACACCAACAGGATGGTTAGTTGCACCAACAAGAGATTTTTGTCTGTTCTTTATTCGTGATCCCAAATCGGTCATGGTTGCTCCGACTGTCTTCACTCAACTCTGGTATTGCACCGAAGAAGGCATACCAACCAAATTAAAGAACACAAGAAGATTGGATTATGAATCTGCTCATGAGACTTGGAATGAACTTCTCTCTAATGATTGGGAATTAATAGAGCATCAAATCAATGATGCTGCTGCCTAGACGCTCAATCCTTCATCATCTAACAACTGGTTCCAGCATTCGTGAACCACTTTTCTTGGTTTAATTCTTTCGGCAAAGTCATAGTGACCAATAGAACCATCTTTATGGAGATGCCCTAAACAACGAGAAACCATACGCTCATCCATTTCACACTTATCCACCAATGCGTTAGTTGCAACGTGCCTGAAACCGTGAACATCTTGCCTGCCTTGATAACCAAGATTCTTCAAATGATCATTTGGCGTCTGCTTTGAGACATAAGGATAACGACCTTTGTATGGACTGTAAAAAACATATTTTTCATTCCTATTGATTTGACGCAATGAGTCCATCAACCTGCTCAATTGAGGAGTATTTGGAATGTAATGGTGATTTTTTATATCACCTTTTTTTCTTTTTAGACCTGTTGTTTCGGAAGGTATAACCCAGCAATCTTTATCTGCATCGAACCAGTCCCATTGCATACTTACCACGGTAGAGACCCTTGTAAGCATCAACAGAACTGCCTTTGTTGATAGATCAGTAAGACGATCAGCATTGCATGGGTTCAGATTAAGCACTTGCAGGAAACCGCTGAAATCGTTCCAAGAAAGATGTGGATGTGGTCTGGATTTATGTTCACTCTCAAAAGGGAACTGCATATCTAAACGGTATGGAATTTGCTCTGGATGCACCAAGCGATCAGCGACCGCATAGTTAAAAAGATTGTTCAACATTTGCCTGTATCTTTTTGCAGTTGGAATTTTTCCTTGAGCAACATCAGGATCAAGAACTTTTTCTTTTATGAACTGAGTTCCTTCATAACCAGCGAGGTCGTCAACCAATATCCCATCAGGCAATCGCCGAAGGATGCGATCAAAACGATTTCTGAAAGTTTTACTGGAATCAGATTTTTGATGATGGGTTTTATGTTGAATAAAAAGATCAACAACTTTTTTCAATGTCACCTCTGATTTGTTGACATTAAAACGTTCCCCATATCTTCTGAGATCACAATTATTTTCCAGACCCCAAGTTTTCATCTCATTCCATTGCTGAAGGACTTTATCCGATGAGTTGAAATCCTTCTGCCAATAACCCAAATAAACTTTGTACTTTCGTCTACCTGACGATCCGATATTTGTTACCCCATAGAATCTTTTGCTCTTGCCCTTAACAAGCAAATAGCAACTACTTCCCTTTTCAACTGATAGCGTTCCTGATATTGCTTTATTAATCTGTCTTGCACTAATAGGCATCACGTATTTCCTTCTGCACTCCAACCCCCTTCGCACCAAAGGTGAATGTCTGCCTTGCGAAATCCAACTCTTCCTCTATTCCCAAACAACTTCACTTGAGGAGGGAAGTCACCTCTTGCAATTGCTCGACGAATGGTCATTTCCGATGAACCAGTCAAAGCAATTACATCCTTCCAAAACAAAAAATAATTTCGCAGATCAACTGCACCAACGTTAGTTAAGGTCATAATCAATTAACTTAGAATAAAGAATTAGAGACGCTAATTAAACCTTAAAGATCCTTCTCTTCGCATCTAATACTGCTATTATAGCATAAATCCCTTTCCACGCCTAGTTTCTAAGAGTTAATTAGTTTATATTTAGCGAGAGAAGTTGGGGACAAAAGTTCCCCAAAAGTTCCCCAAAATCAACAATAAAAACGTAGTTACACGCCACAAGACCAATCATCAACAAGACATGCCTAACAGTTCAAGTCCCGACGAGGGCATAAAGACCCTCTACTAAGAGCACTAAAAAGACCCCAGAAGGGGTCTTTTTTTCATGCGAATGCGTTGGAGTAACTGAGGATGTATAAAAAGCATCCATCAAGAACACTCAGGACTAGATAAGGATAAGGTGTGAAGAATTAACCAATGAAAAAATATTTTGTTCCCATCAATCTGATTTCAAGCTTTTTAAGAACTACTATTTCTGCTTAAGTTTCCAGAGAATATGTTGCAGTGGCACTGCTCGTTCTTCTGGAAGTCAATACAACGGAAATGGGTTCTAAGGAAGAAACTAATAATAAACCGACAGGAAAACATCGAGGCAAATTACAGAACACTTTTTTCATAGGTAGTATCAATTTGGTCGCCCAGATTGGATAGAAGAGCATCTCAAAATATTAGTTCTATTTGGACTTTTGAATAATCACGATTATCCTTTTCTTGAGCTTTTAACAGCTTCTTTAAAGAATTTATAGTACTCTTTATATATTTCATTATCATTGAATAAATATTTTTCTGCTTGTTGCTTTAACTCTTTCTTTGTTGAATCTAATAACATTTTATCTTTAGAATATAATTTGCACCAATTTATATAATCCTGCGGAGATGCAGCTATAGGTGGATTCTGTATCTTCATTTGTTTATAGCCTGCAGAGACAATTCTTACTTTTTGATTGTGGGGATATGTAATAAATGGGATTCCATATGCCATCGCTTCATAAAAAGTGACGCCACCACCAAAGTAAAAAGGATCCAACATTATATCGCAGCTTCTTGTTATGTGGAGGAAATCATCTGTTCCCATCCGATCAAGAAAAATTGATCTTTCTATCAACAAATTATTCTTTTTTCTCCATCGATCTTGAATTAATTTGAATTTATAATTACTTTTGTCTGTGATTAGAACTAAATATGAATTCTTGATGTTTAATAATATTGATTCAAGTATCTCGTCATAACTTGGATGAAGTTTGACTAATGACTGAATTAAACCAATATAAAAATTACTTGGTGAATTTATAATATTTTTCAGTGTAATATTGCTTTCATTTATTTTAGGAGCAGAAAAATTGAAGGGTAATCTTCTAAATCTTATCAAGGTTTCTGTGTAGTTTAAATCGGACTTACTAGGTTCTATTCCATGAGTAATATAATAATCAATATTTTTTATACCCGATGTAGATCCGTGTCCCAATCCATTAATTTGCACTAATGCTAATCTTGATAAAGCCAGAATATATGAAAAGCTATTCATACCAATATCTGGATAAAACATCACATCAAGTTGGTGTGAAAGTATTTCTTTTGCTGCCATTTGTGGACAATTGGGTAAATCTATTACTTTTTTAAAGGAGTCATTTATTTCTCTTATTTGTGAATGATTTTTTTCGTCTGGAATGATATATATTGTCATATCAATATCAGTTTCTGATAAATCTTTCAAGACATTAATGAAACACTTACCCACACTATGATTTGCTCTAAGAAACATTGAGCAAACACCTATTTTTAAATTTTTCCTTTTACTTGAGGCAACCAAATATTTATCATGAGAGAATCCATTCAATATCATCCCCTTTGATTTTGAGATTGCGTCGGAAAAATCTTCTAGAATCTTTCTATCATCCAGCCTATTTTGGTATGCTAGATAAAAAATACTTGAAGTAAAACTCTTTGGATATTCATAAATCATATTGTCCTTATTTTTTAAATTATTAATTTCTTTTTTATAGTGACTTCTTTCATTATCAATTTGTGAATTATTCTCCACAATCGGAGATAGTCTTAAATTCGAGTTTATAAAATGAAAAACATTATCAGGAGCATGACTTGATGCAGATGATAGATATTTATCTGCATCTGAAAATCTTCCAAGATCGATCAATATACTTCCTAAATTAGAATATGCTTCAGCAAAATCAGGTTTAAGTTCAATTGCTTTAAGAAAAGACGATTCTGCTTCTTTTAATTTGCCAAGATCATTCAATATGTTTCCCAGACTGGAATGAGCTTCTGCGAAACCAGGTTTAAGTTCAATTGCTTTGCGAGTAGATAATTCTGCTTCTTGAAATTTGCCAATATCTCTCAATATGATTCCCAGATTTGAATGCGCCTCTGCGAGATCAGGTTTCAGTTCAATTGCTTTACGAGTAAATAATTCCGCTTCTTTTGCGTTCCCAAGATCTTTTAATATGAGTCCAAGATTACAATAAGCCTTTACGAATTCAGGTTTCAATTTAATTGCTTGACGCAATGATATTTCTGCTTCTTTTAATTTACCAAGTTTCTTTAATATATTTCCCAAGTTGTAATGAGCTTCTTTATAATCAGGATTAAATTCAATTGCTTTACGTATTGATATTTCGGCTCCTTGTGATTCACCAAGAAGATTCAATGTGTTCCCTAAATTATAATATGCTATTGCAGAATTAGGATTAAGTTTAATTGCTTTACGTTGCAAAAATTCTGCTTCTTTTAATTTACCAAGACCTTTTAAGATTGTTGCAAAATTAGAAAAAACCCTGTGATCTTTGAATCCTTGATCAATAAAATATTGGTAATACTTTGCTGCTTCTGAAATGTTTCCTTGGGAATGAAACTTAAATGCTTGATTAATTATTTGTTCTTTAGAAGGATTAGAAGGAGTATGAGTAGTAATAGTGATATTTTCTTTGATTTCTCCTAAAGGAAATGGAACTGGAAATATTTTTACCTCAGTAATTTTCTGCTTTCCTTCTACTTCTTTACTAGATCTATCCATTTTTTCTATTCTCTCTTTCGTTTCTTGCGATAATACTATTCTTACAACAACTAAAGCACCTGAAAGTTTTAAAAATGAAAGGCTTTAGAGAGCAGTATAAATCTAAAAAGAAAAGCAATACATCAGTCCGAATTGAATCTTGCTTCTAAATGCAGTACTAGCTCCTCCAGCTTGAATAACCACTTAGCCAGAAAAAAAGAACGAGAGCAAAGATTGCACTCAGCACAAATCATCTCGATGATTAAATAAACTTTTCTTATAAGAAGCATCAATTCTCATAATCAAAAGCCGTGAGTAGACACTCACAGTATTGCTAATTGTTCTTTATATTTGCTTCATATTTCATTTTTTGCCATGACTCCTGAAGCAGAAAAGTTTAACGGTTGGGCAGCAATGCTTGGCTTCGTTGCAGCCTTTGGTGCATATGCAACAACAGGTCAAATCATTCCTGGAATTTTCTAAGTGGAGCTCAATCCATTTAAACCCTATCAACAATTTTTTCAAAACCTTTTGAAAAGATCTAACAAAAGTTCTTAGCGGTCTGGTTAAGAACTTTTTTTTACCAACTAGATTTTTTTTTAACGTCTACCTTAATCTCGCCATGAATCTGGCAAGGAGTAAGAAGTAATCTTTTAACCGAATTATCTGTAATTGGACTAGAAGATTGTTGAGAATTTCCCAAGAGAAGGCAATCAATAGTCACCAATATTATTCATCCAAAACAACCATCAACTCTCTCTTAATAGCTTATAATTTGAGCTTGAGATTTTTATGATCATTAATCTTACTTGGATTAATTAGTTGAATCATTGAGACCAAATCTGTATCAGGAGACCATGTTGGTAAACAAGTGCTTAAGCAAAAGCGTCATTAATCTGATGTTCAATTAATTCCCAATCATTAGATAGCAATTCATTCCGCGTTTCATGTGCAGATTCATAATCCAGTCTTCTTGTGTTTTTCAACTTGGTCGGAAGGCCTTTTCTGTTCAATACCAAAGTTGAGTAAAGACAGTCGAAGCAACTATGACCGATTGCGGGTCAGGAATAAAGAAAAAGCAGAAATCTCTGGCAGTAGCAACTAATCATCCTGATAGAGTTGGCAATGATTCTCTTATTGGTTGGTTCATTCTCTTAATTCAAACGACAAAAGTCACCTGCTCATTGGTGGCTTTTGCCACCTACAAAGGGGATTCCATTAAAGAAGGGGCGAGATTTGGTCGCCCCTTTTGAGTTCAGCACTTTTGTATCCAACTGAACAATCCAACCTTTACTAACCCAACCATCTACTGGAACGGAAGTGCTAGAACTCCTAACCCATTTCTAACAAATCCAGATCAGGTGAACATGTGAAAAAACTCCTGTTTAACCAACAACCCAGTAATCTTTGTGTTTTCTAAGGATTAGTTTAAGAAGATCAAGAATCATTGTTTACCTCAATATTTTAACTGAAAGTAATAAGGAATTAGGTGTGGCAGCATTCCAAAGGAAATTAAAAGGACAGAAAACCAAAGAAAGATTGATGAATGAGTATTCGATCCATTAGATCTGAAACTACGGGTTGTTTGCATGATTAGACCTCATTTGAGTTCAATGTTTTTTTAATAGTCCATTGAGCAGATTCCGAACTGCAAACACTCATTCTCGTAATCGACCTCATCAAAATCAGTTTCATAATTAGAAACCAGACCACACCAATCGTTTCCCTGGATAGGAACTCCACAAGATTTCGAGAATGTTTCCTTTACGTCTTCTATTGCATGTTTAAAAGGATTGCCGCATGACATAGCTTGACCTCCTAATAGTGCTTTGATTTATGTTTACTCCTCTTAATTGAAAATATCTATGGGAGAAACCCAAAAGTAGAAATACCTTGGTGATCTCACCCATATTAATTTCAACCTAAGAGGAGTAAAAATGATTAGATAATTTCAATATCTGGGGGATGGTCTCTAAAGGGGCAATTAGACGCACATTCGCTTTTTACGAGGTATCAACATGAATAGAAAAAGAGACAAAATATGGACTGCAATCATTGCAACTAGACAATGGTTCTCTAAACTTTTCACTAGTGAAGCGGATGCTTTAGTTGATGACTTCGGTAATAATCCTCCACCAGAGATAGGGACCCAGTCTTATTCAGGCGATATTCACGACAAAGGAGACTGATTGTCTTTATCAAAAACCTGTATTAAGAAAGGGGACCCCTGCTGTTTTGGCGACTAGAGCCCCCCTATTCATTTACAGAACAGATTGTTTGAGGAGTTGTTCTGCTTTTTTTTTAATTAAACCCACAAAGAGTTCCATCAGGATCAATTCCTAATTACCAAAAGGAGGTAAATTCTACTTATGCCTTTATTCTTTATACAAGCAAACAATATCTACAACCTAAATCTCTTTTTCGGAAAAACTATATGAGTAAAAAGAAAGATAATTTCAATGTGGCGCAGGGTATGAATCTCTTTCTGCTTAAAAATATTTCATTACCTTCAAACCTATTCTTTCAAATGATTCTATTTATTAAAAGTCGAGAAAATAATATTAGATAAGAGGATTAATAGGCACAAAAAAACCGCCCGTTCTGAACAAGGCGGTTTTTTTGTGAAATCAGTCGCAAGTGTTTCCTTGTTTCCACTGCGGAGGATTCCAACTCCTCACAAATACAAAATAGTTTGATTTAAAGAAATAAGAGCAACAATCAGTAAAGTTTTTCAACTGTCACAGATCAAAAGAATTTAAAATTTTTGCTTTTGCAAAGACAATTAGCTTTATGTAACAAGCTGAACACCAGGGATATACAATTTTGTTTATAATTTTTTTTGTAGCAAAAACTACCAAAAACGTTCAACTCATCAAATGATGAGCCGCAGTTTGACTCAAGCCAAGGAACGGGGACTTGAGCATATTTCGGAGAAAAAAATGTCTTTAACCTATAGAGGTCTGAAGTACAGCCAGCAAAAAACAGTTGCAGAAAAGCAGCATGTACAACTTACATATCGAGGGAAATCTTACCAAAGCTAGAAAAATCTAATTCTTAAAAGCCCTTAATTTCTCAAGGGCTTTTTAATGCAAACTAATAAATTACTTAATAATATTTGATCTTTTATTTAAATAAATATTTATCATTGCCAAGGTAAAAATTATTAAAAAAGATGCTATGAATAGAAAAAAATAATTTCCAGTAATCATATCTAATTCTCCGTTTAATATTTTTTGTAAGAAATTCTTTAATCCCATATCCTTGATTTTTCTTGCAGCAAAACCACTAGCTATAAAAGGTGAATCTGAGATTATTATGCTAAAAATCAAAGCAGGCATAAACCTTTTCCAGGTTATTTTTGTTAGCCCTATGGCATAGCAAACAAAATCAAAAAAACCTGACATTAACAAAGCTGTCATCAGGAAATAATTATTTTCTAGATAATATTGACTAATGCTTTCAACTCTTCGCATTTGTCTTGAACCAAGTAATCTAGCAATATAATTTCTTCCTAATTTTCTAGCCAGTAGAAATGATATTGAACAAGAGGCAAAATCAGCAAAAAATATAATAAATAATCCCTGCGTAAAGCCAAACTGAAAGCCAGCAGCTGCAGAAAATATTGTTCCAGGTAGAATCGGTATGATTATACTAATGGATCTTAAAATAAATAATAAGAATATTAATATTAGGCTAAAAGAATTATTCGAATTTAAACTACTAACAACGTCATAAAAGAAATCACTAATAATATTAACATCCAAGAGAATAAGAGAAATGCTTAAAATAACAACGAAGAAAGTTATTATTGCATACTTAAAATATTTACTACTGATCAACTTGTTGGACATAAAATATTTTTCAATCTAAGTCTATCTTAATTTTATAGTAATGAAATTATAAAAAATTGCTGAAAAATCAATAATTCTGTTCAAACTTTAAGCTGCACATTGTATTAGCCTCTGTTAAAGGCATTTCTCCAGAGTTCCATTTCTCATATACACATGTATAAAAAGGCTCATTTAAGCTACTTAAATCATTTTTTTGATCTATTAATTCTCTTAAATATTTAGCTCTTGCCCTAAGATATTCTTTTTTATACAGCCAGTACATCACCTCAGCAACCAATATAAAAGCCAAGGAGAATGCAAAAATAACAAATAAATGATTAATCAATCTTTCTCTTCTAGGGTTTAATATATTAGGCACAGTATCAAACAAAAGTAACTCGTAAATAATACTCAAAACCCTTTTCCTTATTGTTTACTGAAAACAGTGGTTATTGCATTTATATTTTTAATCACTAGTCTTATTGATCATCAGATCAACAGCATAGTTACCGTCATGCTTTTAGGTGTAAAAAACTGAGTTAAAATGCTTATAGGGGCCATCTTCTTAGGCTTTAACCTCGATAAATGATTTATTTTGTTAGAAGGAATGAAAATCGTAAAGAACAATGTCATTACAAGATTTCGTGCTTAATCAATTACAAGATCTAGTTTTATCTGGTAAAACAAGAAATGAAAAATGGAGAAGAAAACAACTTCAAGCTTTATCAAATTTATTAGATAATCATCAGAATGAAATTTTAAACGCTTTAAATTTGGATTTAGGAAAGCCTTCAACAGAAGCGTTCTTTGAGATTATTGCTGTCAAACAAGAAATAAAACTTGCTCAGAAAAATTTATCTAATTGGATGAAGGCGAAGCAAATCACAGTTCCTGTTTCTCTTAGACCTGCGAAAGCATTGATCCAGCCAGACCCTTTGGGCTGCATTTTGATAATTGGTCCATGGAATTATCCTTTTTCGCTTACTTTGCAACCATTAGTAGGAGCATTAGCTGCTGGGAATACTGCTGTTTTAAAACCATCAGAGCATGCACCTAATGTGTCAACTCTAATAAAAAACCTTATAGAAAAATACTTTCCACCAGAGATCGTCCAAGTTTTCGAAGGAGATGGAAATATTGCTGCTGATTTAATGACTCAACCATTTGATCACGTCTTTTTTACAGGTGGAGAAAATATAGGAAAAAAAGTAATGGAAGCTGCCTCAAAAAACCTTACTCCAGTAACTTTAGAACTTGGAGGCAAAAGCCCAGCAATCGTAATCAATGGTGCAAATCTCGAAGTAACTGCAAAGAGAATTATATGGGGGAAAAGTTTAAACGCTGGTCAAACATGTATTGCTCCGGATCATTTATTGGTTGAGCATAAACTTTTTGATTCTTTAATTACAAATTTAAAAAGTTCGATTAATAATTTTTACGGAAATACACCTTTAGATTCAAAACATCTGGGGAGCATTATCAATCAAAACCAATTTAATAGACTTAATAATTTACTAAAACAAGCTAAAAAGAATAACCAGATTATCTATGGAGGAGATAGCAATGAAAAGGAGAAAAGAATTAGCCCTACTCTGATCAAAATCGATAATCGAAATGATCCACTAATGAAGGAAGAACTTTTCGGTCCATTGCTCCCTATTTTATGTATTAAAGATCTCGACGAGACCATTGCAGACTTTAAGTTATTGCCTAAACCGCTTGCTCTGTATCTTTTTGGAGGGGGTGAGAAAGAGCAAGTGAAAGTACTTTCAATGACCTCATCTGGGGGGGTTTGCTTTAATGATGTCGTTTTACAGGCTGGGATTCCAGAACTTCCATTTGGAGGAGTTGGAACAAGTGGTATGGGGAAATACCACGGCAAAGCAGGTTTTGATAACTTTACTCATTATAAATCAGTCCTAAAAAGACCTTTTTGGCTAGATCTAAACTTCAGGTACCCTCCTTACAAGTTGGACTTATCTTTACTTAACAAATTAATAGGTTAAAATAACTTAAATATCTACAAAAAAGATTATTAATTTAGCCTAGTGATGATCAAAAAGATAAAAAAAAATCTCGGTTTATTTTATATCAATAGCATTGTTTTTCTCTTGTCAATATTTGCTTTCGAAGTTAATGCAGAAACAAAGATTATTGCAAAAAATGGCGATAATCTTTTCAAGATATCTAAGCAATATGGAATTCCTCTAAAAGAACTAATGTATAAAAATAATATCACCGATGCAACCAAAATTATAGAAGGAGAAATTATAATAATACCTCTTAAAAGCAATAATAAAGAAAGAAAAAATCAATATACTACTTATAAAGTTATCAAAGGAGATACTCTTTACAAGATCGCAAGAGATTACAACCTAAATTTAAAAGATATTATTTCCATAAATAATCTAAATAATGATTCTTATCTTAAGCTCAATCAGATCATCTTATTACCAGAGGGAGCCATCCATAAGAAAGAAATTAATAGAGAAGATTTTAAATTAGCACGTAAGAAAGTTTTTTATCACCAAACTTCTCATGGAGAATTTCTTTCAGACATTGCAGAGATACATAAAGTTCCAAGAGAAGAAATTATTACTTTAAATAAGTTAAATGATTCTGAGGCAATTGATCCTAATACTAAATTTAAAATAAGGGTAAAAAATCGTTTGAAATGGTTAAAATATGGCTCGATAACAATAAAGTGGTCAGACTGGACATATTTTGATGGCAATTATATTGCTCCAGCAAAAACAAAGAAAAATACATCCTTTTATTTAGCTCTTAGCTGTAAAAAAAGAGCGTTAAATAATACTTTAAATAATTCTTACTGGACAAGCTGGTATTTCCCAAAAAATGATTTTGAATTTAAATTAATTAGTGATTTTTGTGATAAGGATTTTAAATTCTAAATTATTTATTCATTTCAAGAGATGGGGGTTCCAATCTTTCAGCGTCTTCCTCAACAAGTTGCAATCTCAACCTTTTTCCTCCTGAAAGTTCTCCAAGAGAAACTCTTATTGTCGAACCAGTTAGTGTTTGTAGGGTATCCAAAAGCTCTCTTAAATAAGGCGTACTACTGCCAGATTCGACCCATAGTCTCTCTTGCAAGCCTTCTAGTCTTTTCCAAGCAGAATGAAACTTTAAAATAGAACTCTCTATGGTTTTTGCTTGTCCGAAAGCATCTGAAAGCAATCCTAAAGAATCTAATCTGAGAGCTTCCTGAGTAGCTTTATCTAGATTTAAATTTTTATTTTGAAAGGCTCTTAACGCTAGAGAAGCGTCAAAAGACTTGCCCATCCATTTAGCAGTATTCGTCATATCTTTTACTGAATCAATTTCAGGATTTTCTCTTAAAGTTTCGCAGATTTCTTCTTGCTGAATAGGCGTCAATTTAGATAATTCTCTTACCAATGGTGCAACAAACTTGGCTGGTAATAAATTTGATTGCGTTCTTTCTCTAATTTCTTCAGGCAAAAGAGTGCTGGTTGCAGCCATAAATTGATCAGTCAAGCTCTTTACTTGTCTTCTGGTTATGCCCTTTCCTTCATTGGCAGCCTCAGAAATCATATGTTGGATCTCAGGTTCAGCGTGTGCCGTTTCAATAAAAGCTCTTTTTGAAAAATTATTTACACTTGATTCTTCAAGAATCCCATCAACGACAAGATTATCCGATGAATCAGCTAATTGAATAAGAGAGTATGCTTTGCTTTTGCTGATTTCCATCTCCCTTAACCACTGCAAAAAGCCAGTGCCTCTAGCATCCCCACCTCTCTTTTCTCTATCTCTTACAACACGTAAAATCCTTCCTCGCCAAATTTCGGTTTGCAAATCAAACTGCTCGCAAATTGACCATGCATTCTCTAATTTATCAATGAAATCAGTATTACTTAGGTCGTCTTGCTCGGGATCAGGCAAATCAAAGCTAAGAGAAGAGGGGTCTAAAGCTGGCTGTGATATCACAAAAAATAAAATCCTTTAAAGTTAAACATTTCAAAGCTAATTGAAAATTCGCCCTTAAATCAATATGAATTATTTTCTCTGAAAGTAAAAAATCTTTTAAAAGCGATCTATTTTTTAAAATACCAGCGACAGTCTGTGACACAAATACAAATATCTCCTGTTCTGATAGATAATAAAGTTATTAAAATTATTTAGGAAAGTCAGATGAGCTTTGCTAGAAAAGACAAGGTTCGCATCTTGCGTCAAGAATCATACTGGTTCAATCAGATTGGAGAAATAGTCTCTATCGATAAATCTCCAGCAATGAGGTACCCAGTAACTGTCAAATTTGAAAAATGTGATTTCAAAGCTTTTAGTGGTGTTGATGGTGGTGCAAATACCAGTCAATTTTCAGTGAAAGAGTTAGAAGCTGCCGCAAGCTAGCAGCATTAATACTTTTGCCAGAATTACCTGAAGTTGAGACAGTTAGAAAGGGACTTGAGAAACTTTTAAATAATTTTTATATTGAAAGAGTAGAAGTATTAAAAGAAAGATCAATTGCGAGTAGTGGTGGTTCAAAATATTTCATAAATAATATTAAAAATAGTTATTTAGGTACTTGGGAAAGAAGAGGTAAGTATTTACTAGGCTCACTACATACGAAAGATAAAAATAATAAAGGTTTTCTAGTTGTTCACCTTAGAATGACTGGCCAATTCAAGTTAATAGATAAACAAATACTCCCATGTAAGCATACGAGAGTGAGGTTTTTCGAAAAGAGAGGACAAGAACTTCGTTTTATAGATATAAGAAACTTTGGACAAATGTGGTTCGTACCATCTTCGAAACCAATATCAGAAATCGTAACTGGGATTAAGAAATTAGGTCCAGAACCTTTTAGCGATATTTTTAATAGTTATTATTTAAAACAATACTTTAAGAACAAGAAACGCTCAATTAAATCTGCTTTATTAGATCAAGAAATTGTTGCTGGTGTTGGCAATATATATGCAGATGAAACATTATTTGATGCAGGTATTAATCCGAAAACAGAAAGTAGGCATTTAAAAAGCCATCAATTAAAAAAGCTTTGCAAAAGTCTTGTTAAAATTTTAAATGTAAGTATTGGAGAAGGTGGCACTACTTTTAGTGATTTTAGAGATTTAGAAGGAAGCAATGGAAATTATGGTGGACAAGCCTGGGTATATAGAAGAGGTGGTAAAAGTTGTAAGAAATGTGGAGAGAAGATCTTGAGAGAGAAAATATGTGGGAGAAGCACTCACTGGTGTCCTAATTGCCAAAAATAATTGAGCATTAAAAAAAGAGCCCTAAGGGCTCTTTTTTTAATATTTTACCTGGCATTGAGCTATTTTCTCAGGGGGCTACCCCCCAAATATCGTCGCCGCTTATGCGTTTCACAACCGAGTTCGAGATGGATCGGAGTGGTTCCACATCGCCATGAACACCAGGATAGTGTTATTTGTGAACCCTGAAGACTGCATAGAAATTATTAAAAAATAATCAGAAAAAATAAAGCAATAATTTGAGTAAAAGCAAAAGAAGGTCAAGCCCTCGATCTATTAGTACTCCTCCGCTGCATCTGTTACCAGACTTCCACGTAGAGCCTATCAACGGGTGTTCTTCCCGTGATCTTACTGGTTTAAACCATGGGAATACTCATCTTGAGGTGGGCTTCCCACTTAGATGCTTTCAGCGGTTATCCACTCCGCACATGGCTACCCAGCGTTTACCGTTGGCACGATAACTGGTACACCAGAGGTGCGTTCCTCCCGGTCCTCTCGTACTAGGGAG
Organism: Prochlorococcus marinus str. MIT 1013; assembly: GCF_027359395.1. Classification (NCBI taxonomy): domain Bacteria; kingdom Bacillati; phylum Cyanobacteriota; class Cyanophyceae; order Synechococcales; family Prochlorococcaceae; genus Prochlorococcus; species Prochlorococcus marinus. Next base: position 1,848,594 of record NZ_CP114778.1, on the reverse strand, counting down.
AAATCCTCTCAATATTCCTGCGCATACACCGGATATGGACCGAACTGTCTCACGACGTTCTGAACCCAGCTCGCGTACCGCTTTAATGGGCGAACAGCCCAACCCTTGGGACCGACTTCAGCCCCAGGTTGCGATGAGCCGACATCGAGGTGCCAAACCTCCCCGTCGATGTGAACTCTTGGGGGAGATCAGCCTGTTATCCCTAGAGTAACTTTTATCCGTTGAGCGACGGCCCTTCCACTCAGAACCGTCGGATCACTAAAACCGACTTTCGTCCCTGTTCGACTTGTAGGTCTCACAGTCAAGCTTCCTTCTGCTTTTGCACTCGACGACTGATTTCCAACCAGCCTGAGGAAACCTTTGTGCGCCTCCGTTACCTTTTAGGAGGCGACCGCCCCAGTCAAACTGCCCAGCAGATACTGTCCGTTTCCCGGATAACGGGTAAACGTTAGATCTCTAGCTCTGAAAGAGTGGTATCTCACCGTTGACTCAGTAGCACCCAAAAGCACTACATCAATGTCTCCCACCTATCCTGCGCATTCAGAGCCCGAGAACAATACCAACCTGCAGTAAAGCTTCATAGGGTCTTTCTGTCCGGGTGTATGTAGTCCGCATCTTCACAGACAATTCTATTTCGCCGAGCCTCTCTCCGAGACAGCGCCCAGATCGTTACACCTTTCGTGCGGGTCGGAACTTACCCGACAAGGAATTTCGCTACCTTAGGACCGTTATAGTTACGGCCGCCGTTCACCGGGGCTTCAGTCGCTAGCTTCGCTTACGCTAACCAGCTTCCTTAACCTTCCGGCACTGGGCAGGTGTCAGCCCCCATACATCGTCTTGCGACTTAGCGGAGACCTGTGTTTTTGGTAAACAGTCGCCTGGGCCTCTTCACTGCGGCCAGCTTGCGCTGGCATCCCTTCTCCCGAAGTTACGGGACCATTTTGCCGAGTTCCTTAGAGAGAGTTATCTCGCGCCCCTCGGTATTCTCTACCACCCCACCTGTGTCGGTTTCGGGTACTGGCAGTTATGCCTTAACGGGTATAGGGATTTTCTTGGAAGCATGACATCACCAACTTCGCTGCCGTGGCAGCTCGTACTCACGCCTCAGCTCAGAACGTTTTCTCCGTTCCTCAAAGCCTTGAACGCTTGAACCAGTAACCAACATCTGGATTGGCTAGCCTTCTCCGTCCCCCTTCCCAAAACATAACTGGTACAGGAATGTTGACCTGTTATCCATCGACTACGCCTTTCGGCCTGACCTTAGGACCAGACTAACCCTCCGCGGACGAGCCTGCCGGAGGAACCCTTAGGGTTTCGGGGCATGGGATTCTCACCCATGTTTTCGCTACTCAAGCCGACATTCTCACTTCTATGCTGTCCACGCCCGCTTACGCTAACGCTTCACCCTACATAGAACGCTCCCCTACCATTTAAAAAATTAAATCCGCAGCTTCGGTACAACACTTAGCCCCGTTCATTTTCGGCGCAGGATCGCTCGACCAGTGGGCTATTACGCACTCCTTTGAGGATGGCTGCTTCTAAGCAAACCTCCTGGTTGTCTGGGCAATCCCACCTCCTTTATCACTTAGTGTTGATTTTGGGACCTTAGCTGGCGGTCTGGGCTGTTTCCCTTTCGACTATGGAGCTTATCCCCCACAGTCTGACTGCCTAGTTACACACAGGGTATTCAGAGTTCATCACGATTTGGTACCGCTCTCGCAGCCCGCACCGAAATGGTCGCTTTACCCCCCTGCTGGAGCACTAGACGCTACGCCTCAACGTATTTCGGGGAGAACCAGCTAGCTCCTGGTTCGATTGGCATTTCACCCCTAACCACAGCTCATCCGGTGACTTTTCAACGTCAGTCGGTTGGGACCTCCACTTGGTATCACCCAAGCTTCATCCTGGCCATGGTTAGATCACCAGGGTTCGGGTCTATAAACACTGACAAAACGCCCTATTCAGACTCGCTTTCGCTATGGCTCCACCATTCCCGGTTTAACCCGCCAGTGCCTATAAGTCGCCGGCTCATTCTTCAACAGGCACACGGTCACCCGATAAGTCGGGCTCCCATTGCTTGTAGGCTCATGGTTTCATGTTCTATTTCACTCCCCTCCCGGGGTTCTTTTCACCTTTCCCTCACGGTACTGTTGCACTATCGGTCACACAGGAGTACTTAGCCTTACGAGGTGGTCCTCGTAGATTCACACGGAATTCCACGTGCTCCGTGCTACTCGGGATACAGCTAGGCTAACTCTCCTTTCGATTACGGGGCTTTCACCCTCTATGGCGCGCCATTCAAACGCTTCTTCTAGGTTTGTTAGTCCACATTGCTGTCCCACAACCCCGATAGTCGAAACTATCGGTTTGGGCTGTTCCCCGTTCGCTCGCCGCTACTTAGGGAGTCGTTATTTACTTTCCTTTCCTCCAGCTACTAAGATGTTTCAGTTCGCTGGGTTGGCTCGTGCCAGCCTATATATTCAGCTGGCCGTTCTAAGGGTTGCCCCATTCGGAAATTCCCGGATCAAAGCGTGTATCCAGCTCCCCGAGACATATCGCAGGTAACCACGTCCTTCATCGCCTCTGTGTGCCAAGGTATCCGCCATGAGCCCTTTGTAGCTTGACCTTAAATACAAACACAAAATCAATTGTGCTCGGCTATTACTCAAGAATTAAACATGAATTCTGAAACTTGATCATTTAGTATGTAAGCTAAAAAATCAAAACAGAATTATGCATCCATGAGATGCTTTATTCTTTCTAATCTATGCAGTTTTCAAGGTTCTACTGAATTCTCATGAAATAAATTCATGGGAGCCCAGCATATTATCAACGTATAAGAAGATGATAAGAAGCTAGGTTCTTTTCAAATAGACAATTCTAAGTCACATTTACAAATTTCCACCTGAAATTAGTTATCAGGGTAGTTTTCAGTGGAGGTAAGCGGACTCGAACCGCTGACATCCTGCTTGCAAAGCAGGCGCTCTACCAACTGAGCTATACCCCCAACAACGCATGGGCCATCCTGGACTTGAACCAGGGACCTCACCCTTATCAGGGGTGCGCTCTAACCACCTGAGCTAATGGCCCAGGAGAAAACCTTGTTGGGTGTGACCTAGACAAAAATTTAGGAACTGAAATTCAAAAATTAATTATAAAATTAATAGATAAATCTGAGGTACCGATCGACCTTAAGGTGACAGGATTGTCGCCTAAGAATAAATAACTTAGACATAACAATCGATTTATTGTCTCCCTGTTAGGAGGTGATCCAGCCGCACCTTCCGGTACGGCTACCTTGTTACGACTTCACCCCAGTCATCAGCCCCACCTTCGGCGTCCTTCTCCACAAGGGTTAAAGTAACGACTTCGGGCGTGGCCAACTTCCATGGTGTGACGGGCGGTGTGTACAAGGCCCGGGAACGTATTCACCGCAGTATGCTGACCTGCGATTACTAGCGATTCCTACTTCACGTAGGCGAGTTGCAGCCTACGATCTGAACTGAGCCACGGTTTATGGGATTTGCTAGCTCTCGCGAGTTTGCTGCCCTTTGTCCGTAGCATTGTAGTACGTGTGTAGCCCAGGACGTAAGGGGCATGATGACTTGACGTCATCCACACCTTCCTCCGGTTTATCACCGGCGGTCTTTCTAGAGTGCCCAACTAAATGCTGGCAACTAAAAACGTGGGTTGCGCTCGTTGCGGGACTTAATTCAACATCTCACGACACGAGCTGACGACAGCCATGCACCACCTGTCACTGCGTTCCCGAAGGCACCCTCTAATTTCTTAAAGGTTCGCAGGATGTCAAGCCCTGGTAAGGTTCTTCGCGTTGCATCGAATTAAACCACATACTCCACCGCTTGTGCGGGCCCCCGTCAATTCCTTTGAGTTTCACACTTGCGTGCGTACTCCCCAGGCGGAACACTTAACGCGTTAGCTACGACACCGAAGGGGTCGATTCCCCCGACACCTAGTGTTCATCGTTTACGGCCAGGACTACAGGGGTATCTAATCCCTTTCGCTCCCCTGGCTTTCGTCCATGAGCGTCAGTAATGGCCCAGTAGAGCGCCTTCGCCACTGGTGTTCTTCCCGATATCTACGCATTTCACCGCTACACCGGGAATTCCCTCTACCCCTACCATACTCAAGCCAATCAGTTTCCACTGCCATGATGGAGTTAAGCTCCACGTTTTAACAGCAGACTTGAAAGGCCGCCTGCGGACGCTTTACGCCCAATAATTCCGGATAACGCTTGCCACTCCCGTATTACCGCGGCTGCTGGCACGGAATTAGCCGTGGCTTATTCCTCAAGTACCGTCATATCTTCTTCCTTGAGAAAAGAGGTTTACAGCCCAGAGGCCTTCGTCCCTCACGCGGCGTTGCTCCGTCAGACTTTCGTCCATTGCGGAAAATTCCCCACTGCTGCCTCCCGTAGGAGTCTGGGCCGTGTCTCAGTCCCAGTGTGGCTGATCATCCTCTCAGACCAGCTACTGATCGAAGCCTTGGTGAGCTTTTACCTCACCAACAAGCTAATCAGACGCGGGCTCATCCTCAGGCGAAATTCATTTCACCTCTCGGCATATGGGGTATTAGCGGTCGTTTCCAACCGTTATCCCCCTCCTGAGGGCAGATTCCCACGCGTTACTCACCCGTCCGCCACTAACCCGAAGGTTCGTTCGACTTGCATGTGTTAAGCACGCCGCCAGCGTTCATCCTGAGCCAGGATCAAACTCTCCGTTGTAGTCAGGCCCTATTGTAAAAATAAATTCTACTCAGTCTGATTTGCTTCTCCCACAGATAACAGCACTGGCGTACTGCTTGTGATTGTTGCCACCTTGTTTTTAATAAGGGTTCTCAAGAGTGCACTTAGTTTTATCTTCGTGACTTTCCCGGATCTCAGATCCGTCGTTGCTCTAACTCTGTAACACCGAATATCAAAATGGAGCCGTGAAACTCCAATTTGAAATAGTGACAAAATCATGCAACTAATTTCTTTTGACGGGACCTCACACCTTTATCGCAATACATCTGATTCGAACACGAATCAGACGCGATAAAAGCGTCAGTTCCTAAATTTTTTAAGTTGTCTAGGTTCTGTTTTGGCCAAAAAAGCCAAAACGTTTTTCGATCTTTCGACCGTTTTTTAGCTTACAACAGAGAAGGGTTTAGTCTTCAAATGTTATAGAACTACCACTTAACTAAAAACTTTCGTAATTTCGCTCAGTGACTACGCTTCAGATTAACTTCCGCGCAGAAAAATATTGTAGACCCTCGACGTACTCACATGCAACAAAGTTGCAAATGAAATGTTTTACCTCTTAGTATTGACGTAAGAGGAGTAAGCCATGACTAGCTTTTAGCGATGGCATCAAATTATTTTAATGCCCGCACGTTTTAGCCAACAGCACCAAAGAGTACGTCCCAACTCAAATGAAGACAAAGTTGTGGCAAGAGCTAAAGAGCATTTTGAAAAAACTCTCATTGAAATTTCTGGAGATATTGCAGGTAGTGTCGCTGCCTTAGAGCATCCTACAAAAAATGATGCTCTCAATTATGGAGAGATCTTTTTAAGGGACAACGTCCCGGTAATGATTTATCTACTAACTCAAAAAAGATTTGACATAGTCAAAAAATTCTTGACAGTCAGTCTGGATTTACAAAGCACCACTTATCAAACCAGAGGGGTTTTCCCAACAAGCTTTATCGAGGAAAAAGGAAACTTAATAGCAGATTATGGTCAGAGATCTATAGGAAGAATTACCTCTGCTGATGCGAGCCTATGGTGGCCAGTACTTTGTTGGCTATATGTAAAAAAAAGTGGCGATCAAAGTTTTGGAACAAGTCAACAGGTTCAAAGAGGGGTTCAACTTCTTCTTGATTTAGTTCTACATCCAACTTTTGAGGGTAATCCAGTTTTATTTGTACCAGATTGTTCATTCATGATCGATCGACCTATGGATGTTTGGGGGGCTCCCCTTGAGGTAGAGGTTTTATTGCATGCATGTCTTAAAAGTTGTATTCAATTAATGGAATTAAGCAGAAAACATCAAAAAAGTCGATTACTTGATCAGAGACTTGTTTTAACTCGTCAGTGGGTGCATGACCTTCGACAATTTCTTTTGAAGCACTATTGGGTCACAAGCAAAACAATGCAAGTCCTGAGAAGAAGACCTACCGAGCAATATGGTGAAGATCAACATCAAAATGAATTCAATGTACAGCCTCAAGTAGTCCCTTCATGGCTTCAAGATTGGCTTGAAAATAGAGGTGGATATCTTATCGGAAACATAAGAACTGGTAGGCCAGATTTTCGCTTTTATAGCTTAGGAAATTCCTTAGCATGCATGTTCGGAGTATTGACAGCACCTCAACAAAGAGCCTTATTTCGTCTAGTTCTGCATAATCGGGAACACCTTATGGCTCAAATGCCAATGAGAATCTGCCATCCACCAATGGATGTAGAAGAGTGGCAAAACAAAACCGGTTCAGATCCAAAGAACTGGCCATGGAGTTATCACAATGGCGGGCATTGGCCTAGTCTTTTATGGTTTTTTGGTGCTTCTATACTGCTTCATGAAAAACGTTACCCAAAAGCTGATGTCCTACTAATGGGACAAATGAGAGCTCTTATAGAAGAATGTTATTGGAGTCAGTTGAATCAACTCCCAAGACAAAAATGGGCAGAATATTTTGATGGGCCAACCGGTACGTGGGTAGGTCAACAATCAAGGACTTATCAAACTTGGACTATTGTTGGATTCCTGTTATTGCACCATTTATTAAGAGCTGAACCTGATGATGTCTTAATGCTTGATTTAGAGGAAAACTTCTAGAAGAAACCTAATGTTAGAGATTTATCAATAGGTAAGCATGCTCCTATTCCTAAATAAATTGTCAAAACTGTTCCAAATAAAAATAATGACATCGCTACTGGTCTTCTAAAAGGATTAGCAAATTTATTGATATTTTCAATAAAAGGCAGGATCATTAAGCCAAGAGGTATTAATGTCTGCAGAGCGATACCAAGTAACTTATTTGGTACAACACGTAAGATTTGGAAAACTGGGTATAGATACCATTCAGGAAGAATCTCTAAGGGAGTTGCAAATGGATTTGCTTTATCTCCAAGAAATGCAGGATCTAAAACTGCTAAACCAACAACACAAGCAATTGTCCCAAGAATTACTACAGGGAAAATATATAATAGATCGTTTGGCCATGCTGGTTCACCGTAATAATTATGCCCCATGCCTTTAGCAAGTTTTGCTCTTAGTTTGGTATCAGATAAGTCTGGTTTTTTAAGAGTAGACATGGATCAAAAAATTTATGGAAAAAATTTAAAGGTTGTTTGGATAAATTTGGATAAATAATTATAAATAATTATATTTATAGCTTATAGAGGACCAGAGATTCCCTGTTTTCTAATCATTAGGAAATGCATCAACATAAACACCGCTAATAGCCATGGCATTACAAAAGTGTGGAGACTATAAAACCTAGTCAAGGTTGATTGACCAACACTCTCACCACCTCTAAGCAGCTCAACCATAAAGTCACCAATAACAGGTATGGCTGCAGGTACCCCTGAAACAATTTTAACTGCCCAATACCCGACTTGATCCCAGGGTAAAGAATATCCGGTAACTCCAAAAGCAACTGTTATAACTGCCATAACAACACCAGTAATCCATGTCAATTCTCTAGGTCTTTTGAATCCTCCAGTTAAATAAACGCGAAAAACATGCAAAATAAGCATGAGTACCATCATTGAGGCACTCCATCTATGCACTGACCTAATCAACCAACCAAAGCTCACGTCTGTCATGAGATAACTAACTGAGCTATAAGCTTCAGTTACTGTAGGTTTGTAATAAAAGGTCATCGCGAATCCAGTCGCGAATTGAATCAAAAAACAAACAAGTGTTATCCCACCAAGACAATAAAAAATGTTGACATGTGGAGGAACGTATTTTGAAGTGACGTCATCAGCTATGTCCTGTATCTCAAGACGTTCCTGGAACCAGTCATAAACCGGTGAAGAGTTCGCCATCCACTTATGCACTGTACTTTCAAATATCTTACTCGATGTGCCCCTTGGTCGCCGCAAAAGATCAATCCAATGCTTCCATCTGTTAAATCTTTAACTAAGCTGCTGCAAAGATTTTTTGCAGTTTTAATTAGCTTTGGTATTTTATTTCAAGTCTTTACCAAGCCCGCTTTTGCACTCAACGATGGGCAATTGCTAGTTATTGAGGCCTGGAATCTAGTTAATGAGGGGTATCTAGCTCCTGAGAAATTTGATGCAATTCAATGGAAAAAACTTCGTCAAAAAGCACTTGAAAAGCCAATAAACAATTCTCAACAAGCATATTCAGCCATTGAAGCAATGCTTATACCTATTGGAGATCCTTATACGAGGTTATTGAGACCAGATGATTATGAAGCAATGAAAAAAAGCAACATAGGAAGCGAAATCAATGGGGTTGGACTTCAGTTAGGAGCAAGAAAAGAAGATGGAGAAATTGTTGTGATATCACCTCTTGAAGGCTCTCCTGCCTCAGACGCAGGTATCAAAAGCGGAACGATTTTAAAAAAAGTCAATGATCAATCTCCAAAACAATTGGGACTTGAAGCAACAGCAGCGAAATTGAGAGGGCAAACTGGAACGCAAGTAATTGTTGAATTACAGCAACCTAATGAAGAACTAAAGGAAATTTCTTTAGAGAGAAGAAGTGTTGACTTAAGGCCAGTTAGGACTAAGAGAATAAGAAATGAATCTCACACACTTGGCTACTTAAGAATTACACAATTTAGTGAAGGGGTCCCTGAGCAAGTCAAGGAAGCTTTGGAAGAACTTTCTGGCAAAGATATCGAAGGACTGATTTTAGATTTAAGAAATAACTCTGGAGGACTAGTAAGTTCGGGACTTGCCGTTGCCGACGATTTCCTTAGCAATATGCCTATTGTTGAAACAAAGAAAAGAGATTCAATAAATGATCCGATCCGCTCTGGAATAGAAACTTTTTATAACGGTCCCATGGTTACGCTTGTAAATGAAGGTACAGCAAGTGCTAGTGAAATTCTTGCGGGTGCTTTACAAGACAATAAAAGATCTGAGCTAATAGGAAGTAAAACATTTGGGAAAGGCCTCATACAATCTTTAACAAACCTAAGTGATGGCAGTGGTTTAGCAGTAACAGTTGCCAGTTATTTAACTCCAAGTGGAAGAGATATACAAAATTTAGGAATAGATCCTGATCGCCTCTTAGAAATGCCAGAGCCACTTAACCCAGGCTCTGATGAAGACAGATGGCTATTAGATGCAGAGCTAATTATGCAAGCCACTTTAGACAAAGAAGAGGTATCACAAGAAAGTCAATTTAAAGAAGAAAAAGAGCAATTAATTGGCAACGAAATTAATTAAGGCATGTCAATCAGAACGTATTATGACCCTCTGCATCACTCCATTTCGTTAAACAGCTCAATTCCAGAGGAACAAATGGTGATGGAGTTAATAGATTCCTCCCCATTTCAAAGATTAAGAAGAATAAAGCAATTAGGCCCTGCTTATCTAACATTTCATGGTGCAGAATCCAGCAGATTTACTCATTCTCTTGGTGTCTTTCATCTAGCGAGAAGAGCAATAAATCATTTAGCTAAGTTGGACTCTAAATTAAAAGAACACAAATTAATTCTCTACGGCGCAGCGCTTTTACATGATTTAGGGCACGGACCTCTAAGTCATACAAGTGAGGAAATATTCAAAATAAATCATGAGGATTGGACAGCCAAGTTAATAAAATCTAGTCAAGAAATTACTTTAATCCTGAACAAGTATGGGAGGAGAAATGCAGAATCAATTTCAGATTTAATTCATTCAAGGAAAGCCTCAAATAAATTAATAATTTCACTAATTAGTAGTCAGCTAGATTGTGACAGACTTGATTACTTAATGAGGGATAGTTATACAACAGGTGCAAAATATGGACAGTTAGATATTGATCGAATAATTTCAGCAATGACAATTGCGCCAGATGGTAATTTAGCAATACACCCCAAAGGTTTAATGGCAGTTGAGCATTATTTAGTTATAAGAAATCTCATGTACAGAAGCGTATATAACCATCGATTAAATGAAGTTTGCAATTGGCTATTAGAACAAATTATAATAACAGCAAGAAAATTGGGGCCAAAAAAAGTATGGGCAGATAGAAACATGTCTGAATGGCTATGGAATCATAAAGAAATGACCTTAGAAAGTTTTTTATCTAATGATGACATCGTAACTAGTTATCATATTTATAGATGGCAACAATCTAGTTCAGATAATCTATCCAATCTCTGTAAACGTTTTATAAATAGAAATTTATTAAAAGCCTTAAATATATCATCCTTTACTTTAGAGATAAGGTTAGAAGCTCTATCAAAAGCGAGGATATTATCAGAGAAATATCATATCGAACCAGATATATCATGTGGGTTAAGAGAGCAAGTAATCAAAAGTTACCATCCTTATAAACATGGACTTCGATTATGGGATGGAGACATGCTACAGGCTTTAGAGAAAGCTTCTCCATTAGTTGAAAGATTAATAGAGCCTAATCAATCTTCATGGTTAATTTATCCAAAAGAAATTGAAAATGAATTAAAAATAGAGATTGAAAAACTAAAAATAAAACATAATTTAAAATGAATTCGGAAAATCAAAAAACAATCATTACTATCGAGGAGAGTAAATATACGAATTGGAAATTATGTTTAAAAAATAAATTAAGAATTCTTAAATCAAATCTTATAGAAATTGATTGTAAAGATCTCGACCTTTCATGTGCAGATATTTCAGAAATATCAGATATTGCAAATCAAAACAACTGTAAAATTACTTGTTTTTGCTCAACATCTACAAAGACAATAGTAAGCTCTCAATCATTAGGTTATAGATCTCAATTTATTGTTCAAAATTGTTCAAATAGCACTTTACAGATTAATGAGCAAAATTTAATTTTTTCAAAAACCCATTTTCATCATGGAACTGTCCGATCTGGGGATTATCTTGACAGTCCCGGGGATTTGTTAATCCTTGGTGATGTTAATCCAGGGGCAATAGTTAGTGCAGAAGGGAATATTATTATTTGGGGGAGACTTCTTGGGATTGCGCATGCAGGAAGCAAAGGTAACACTCAAGCAACAATATCGGCACTTCAACTCAGACCTGTTCAACTAAGAATCGCTAAGAAAGTTGCTAGAGGCCCAAAGGAGAAACCTCAAATTGGTCTTGCAGAGCAAGCAAGTATTAATTCCGAAGAAATTGTAATTTCTCCACTGGACTCTATTTAATTCGAGATTCTAACTGCAAATAGTTTTAAAAAAAGTTGGGAAAATTGAAAAAAGCCCTTAGAGATGTCTTCAAAAGCAAACCCAATGCAACCGATCTAACAATAAAGCTTTTTTCTTAATCAAAATCGAATTAAGATTTGTCGAATTCAAGGAGGTCCGTGAAGACAGATACACGCGTCATTCTTATCTGCTCAGGAAAGGGTGGTGTTGGCAAGACAACTCTTACTGCAAATCTTGGCATTTCACTCGCCAGACAAGGACTAAGTACTGCTGTCTTAGATGCAGACTTTGGTCTGAGAAACTTAGATTTACTGTTAGGTCTAGAAAATCGAATAGTCTATACAGCCCAGGAAGTTCTTGAAGAAGAGTGCAGACTTGATCAGGCCTTGGTCAAGCATAAACAAGAATCAAATCTATCTTTACTTCCTGCTGGTAATCCAAGAATGCTTGATTGGTTAAAACCAGAAGATATGAAACGCATAGTAGACATGTTAAAAGAACAGTTCAACTACGTTCTGATTGATTGCCCTGCAGGAGTTGAAGATGGATTTAAAAATGCTATGTCGGCCTCCAAAGAAGCAATCGTTGTTACCAATCCAGAGGTCTCTGCCGTCAGAGATGCAGATAGAGTAATAGGTTTACTTAATACAAATGGGATTAAGCCAGTTCAGTTAGTGCTTAATAGAGTTAGACCAAAAATGATGGCTAGCCAAGAGATGCTATCTATTGATGATGTAACTGATATTTTAGCCTTACCTTTGCTTGGTCTAGTTCTCGAAGATGAACAAGTTATTGTTAGTACGAATCGAGGGGAACCTCTTACTTTAAATAGCGTTAATTCACCAGCAGCTAAATGTTATCTGAATATTGCGAGGAGATTAAAAGGTGAGGATATTCCAATGATTAATCCCATAGAGGAAAGTTCTGGGTTGGGTGCAAAATTTAGAAGACTAATGCAAACAAAAATTTTCTAAACCAATGACACTTAGAGACCTTATCAACAAATTACTAAGAAGACAGCGTGCAAGTGCTAGCACTGCGAGAGAGAGGCTTCAACTTGTTTTGGCTCATGACCGTTCAGATCTTAGTTCAGAACTACTGGATCAAATGAGAAGAGAAATCTTAGAGGTCGTTGCAAAGTATGTCGAAATAGATATGGATGAAGGAGCAGTAAGTTTAGAGACAGAAGATCGAATGACCGCACTAGTTGCAAACTTACCAATAAAAAGAACTTTAAATGGTCAAATCAAGCTTATAGAAGCATCTAATCAACCAGATGAAAATTCTCAAGGATCAGAAAGCACAGTTGAAAATCCTTAACCAATTCAAAGATGTTATTTATTTTTTGGATAAGATCAAAAAAGTTTAAAAAAGTATTTTCAACAAATTTTCTAAATGGATTAACTTTTGGATTATATTTTTAGGTAGGATAGAAGAGTTGCCGGCTTAGCTCAGCGGTAGAGCAGCGCTTTTGTAAAGCGAAGGTCATCAGTTCAAATCTGTTAGCCGGCATTTTTAAAACCAGTTCTAAAAAGATCTATTTAGATTTACCAGAGATTATCCAAATTATAAAAGTTGCAATAAATAGGTTGAAAAATTTTAACTGAAAAATTGAATCAAAACTCATTATGGGGAGTCTGAAAAGCCACCAAAAAATAGATTGCACTAACAAAACTATTAATAACAGATAAATCATTAGTAACTTTTATTTCAAAACAACTGAGCCAGGCCTTAACAAATTCCACTTTCCATTTTGCCATTCAATAACTGTGCTTGCCATGCCAGAAGAATTTGGCCAAGGAATAGGAGCCAGTATAGGAATCCCAGGGAATTGAATAGAAGCTTCTGTCGCATCTTTAACAGGTTCTTCTCCAGAAACGTTTGCACTTGTAGTTGCAAGAGGACCAGTTTTCATAAGCAAATCTCTTGCAAGTCTTAATGCGGGGACTCTAAAACCCACAGAATTAGAATGGCAATTCAAATGCTCAGAAAAATTTCCTATTGTTGGCAAAACTATTGTTAATGCTCCAGGCCAATAGATTTTTGCCAATTTCAAGCCTTCTTCAATAGCACAAGGATGAACAAATTCAAACAAATCATCTAAGCAAGCTCCCATTAATATAAGTGGCTTATTTGAAGGCCTTTTCTTAATGGTCCATATTTTTTTTGAGTATTTTGGATATGAACAAAGTGCTGGCAAAGTATCAGTAGGGAATAAGGCTAAAGATCCCTTCTTCAACTTTAAAGCCAAGTCAGAAATTCCAAATTGCTCGGTAATCATTTCATTTTCTACGACAAATTGCATAGCGCTTGATTCCACTTAAATCTTTTTCAAAAGAAACTTCTTCCATGCCAATATTCTTCATAAAACTAATTATCTTTTCACTCTGATCATAGTGATGTTCAAGAATTAACCAACCTCCTTTAGCAAGTCCATTTAATGCCCCAAGGATGATTTTCCTAGAAGCATTCATTCCATCTTCTCCACCATCCAAAGCTATAAGTGGCTCATGATTTTTAACAACTGGTTCTAACTCTTCAATTAAAGCAGAGGGGATATAAGGAGGATTACTTAAAACCAAATCAAAGCTTTCCCTCCATCTTTTCAAAGGCTCCCACCAATCACCCAAAGAAAATATCACATTCGCACTTGGCACTATAGATTTTAAATTTCTTTGTGCTAGTTCTAATGCTTCATTACTAATATCAGCTGCATGTCCATCCCAATTAGGAAGAGATTTAGCTAAAGATATTGCAATAGCTCCAGAGCCTGTACCCAGATCAGCCCATCTTCCAGAATCAATATTAGTAACTTTTTTTAAAGCAACATCAATCAAAAATTCTGTTTCTTGCCTGGGGATCAGAGCATCAGCTGAAACCTCTAACTCAATATCTCTCCAGGGACACTTAGAAATCAAATACTGAAGTGGGGTTTGATCTTTTAAATGAGAGTCCCAAATAACTTCTATTTCTTCAGTTGAGATTTCTAAGGAAATAAAATTCTTAGGATTCAAAATAATGCTTTGCAATTTAGCCCAAGAAACTCCAGCCGCTATATCTAAAAGCCAATCAAAATCAACCTTCCTACCGCCTTTCAAAATCATTTTTTTTCTCCATTGCAGAAAAGCTTCACCAGAAATGGATTTAAAAATCATGAATTATCTAATTCTTTGAAATTTTTGGGCCTTCTTCTAGACTTAATAATATATTTTTAATTTGTACTGGTAATTCTCTTACTAACTTTATTGAGTCATTTATTTTTCTTACAACAACAAGTTCAATTTTTGCTTCTGCACCAATATCACCATTTGATTTTAAAAATAAAGTTTTACAAATAAGTCGTATTTTATTTTCCAGCTTAAATTGACTTAACATAAGAATTTTTTCTCCATGAATAAAAGATTTTTTATATTTAAGTTGAATTGAAATCACTGGGATTTCAAAACCATTTTTAGATAATTTTGAATACGAAAGCCCAACATTATCCAATGCATTAATTCTCCCCTCTTCTAAAAAGTTTAAATAAGAGCCATGCCACATAACTCCAGCATGATCAGTGTGCTGAGGAAGAACCGTTTTTATTAATTTCCAATGATTATTTATTGAGCTCATCAGAAAGAAAGACCATATATCTTAATTCTTTAATTGAATAAATAAAATTTTGAAGTAATACCCTTCCAAGATAAGACCTCATTAGCAATTAAGATCTCAAGTGTTTCTTGAGATCTTTGAATAGAAAAAGTCCTAAATTACTTTTTAGGCTCAGGACTCAATCTACCTTTGCTGGAATCCGAATAAAAGCTTGATTTCTCACCCTCACTGGTAGAAACAAATAAACCAATAAGAAAGATCGTTGGTACTCCAACAAATAAAAGACTTGCGGCAAAGCCAAAACTAGTGGTTTCCATAACCGAGGTTTTTACTCAGAACAATTTTTACTGAAATAAACTATATATCCCTTCAGCAGAAAAACCGTGATTTAAATCAAAGAGTCTGAGATTTTGTAATTTGCCGAAAAATAATAAGTTGAATTCGTCTTTTTTAATTATTTTAATCTGAGTAGTTTTAAAAAATTTTTTAAATCGATGGATTTGAAGTGAATTTAATGCCTGAATTTTCGTTTTTTTCAAACTGTTTTCAAACTGATTGGATAGAAAAACAACTTAAAATTACAAAATCGATTGAAATTTGAAAAATTCTTTTTTTTCTTTTTTTTTTAACTTTTTCTTGTCCACCACTGCTTATTTACGAATTCAAGCCGCTTAAAACAAGCTAAATTTTATCCAAGAGTGTCAAAAGTCATTTCAGGTCTCTACATCCTGTGCATTAACTCAAGCAATACCATTTACGATCATTCGAGTCTTGCTGCATTAAGCAGCTTCGTTATACGAACCTGACCCATGGGATTGCCCTGGTATCGGGTGCACACAGTTGTTATTAACGACCCTGGCCGCCTCTTGGCCGTGCACCTCATGCATACTGCTTTGTTAGCCGGCTGGGCCGGCTCAATGGCCTTATATGAATTGGCCATTTTTGATCCTTCGGATCCAGTACTTAATCCAATGTGGCGCCAAGGCATGTATGTCATGCCCTTCATGGCCCGCCTAGGAATCACAGGTAGCTGGAACGGATGGGATATAACCGGTGCAACCGGAATTGACCCCGGTTTCTGGAGCTTCGAAGGTGTTGCTGCAGCTCATATAGTTTTCAGTGGTCTTTTGATGCTCGCTGCCGTATGGCACTGGACATACTGGGATCTTGAATTATGGGAAGATTCCCGCACTGGTGAACCAGCTTTAGATCTTCCAAGAATCTTTGGGATCCATCTTTTCTTAGCTGGCTTGACATGCTTTGGGTTTGGCGCATTTCATTGCTCAACCGTTGGCATATGGGTTTCTGACCCATATGGCTTGACTGGTCATGTAGAAAAAGTTGCTCCAGTTTGGGGTGCAGAAGGATTTAATCCATTCAATGCTGGAGGAATTGTCGCTAATCACATTGGGGCAGGACTTTTAGGAATAATTGGTGGAATATTCCATATCACCAATAGACCTGGAGAAAGGCTTTATAGAGCTTTAAAGCTAGGTAGCCTTGAAGGCGTTCTTGCTAGTGCTCTAGCTGCTGTTCTTTTTGTATCTTTTGTAGTCGCTGGAACCATGTGGTATGGATCAGCAACAACACCAGTTGAGTTATTTGGTCCTACTAGATATCAATGGGATTCTGGGTATTTCAAAACAGAAATCAACCGCAGAGTTCAAGAGTCTATGAATGACGGTGCCTCAAAAGCTGAAGCATATGGAGCTATCCCTGAACAACTTGCTTTCTATGACTATGTTGGAAATAGTCCTGCTAAAGGAGGTCTCTTCAGAGTAGGAGCAATGGTTAACGGCGATGGAGTTCCAAGTGGATGGCAAGGTCACATTTCATTTACTGATAGCGATGGTAATGACTTAGAAGTAAGAAGAATTCCAAATTTCTTTGAAAACTTCCCTGTCATTCTTGAAGATAAAGATGGAAATGTTAAAGCTGACATTCCTTTCCGTCGCGCAGAAGCTAAGTATTCCATTGAACAAACTGGCGTCAAAGCTACTGTTTACGGTGGTGAATTAAATGGTCAAACATTTACTGATCCAGTAATAGTAAAACGTCTAGCAAGAAAGTCTCAACTTGGAGAAGCCTTCAAGTTTGACAGAGATCGTTACAAGTCAGATGGTGTATTCAGAAGCTCTCCAAGAGCATGGTTCACCTATGCACACTTGTGTTTTGGCTTGTTATTCCTCTTTGGGCACTGGTGGCATGCCGCAAGGACTCTCTTTGGCGACAGATTCTCAGGTATCGATCCAGAGCTTGGGGATCAGGTTGAGTTTGGTCTCTTCAAAAAACTTGGAGACGAATCAACCCGCCGAGTTCCTGGTCGAGCTTAATCCAGGATTCTTTACCCCCCTTATACCGAGAACTTAGATGGAAGCTTTCTCTTACGTGCTAATCCTTACATTGGCACTCGTAACGCTCTTCTTTGCTGTCGCATTTCGTGATCCACCGAAGTACGATAAGTAATTAACATAAAAAAAAGCCCTGATAACTCAGGGCTTTTTTTTATGTTTAGACTTTAAATCAAAAAATTTATTAATTATAAAGTTCAATATAAATAAAATTTTTTTAATTAAAAAGTAGTTTTATTTAATCTACCCCTTCTCAGAAGCCAAATAAATGTTTAAAGTTAGGTAAATCATTGAAAAGGGCTGCATGCAGTGCCCATCTTGTCAAAATACAGACAGTCGAGTTCTTGAATCTCGTTCGGCTGATTCTGGAAGAAGCGTAAGAAGAAGAAGGGAGTGCTTAAATTGCGACTTCCGATTTACTACTTATGAAAGAGTAGAAACTATACCAATTACCGTGATAAAGAGAAGCGGAGCAAAAGAATTATTTAATCGAACTAAAATAATTGGTGGTTTAAATAGAGCATGTGAAAAAACACTTATAAATGGATCTAAAATTGAATTTATTGTTGATGAAATAGAATTAGAACTCCATCAAGGGGTTCGTAAAGAAATTAAAACAAATGAGATTGGAGAAATGGTTCTTACACATTTAAAAGATATAAATGAAGTTGCCTATATTAGATTTGCCTCTGTTTATAGACAGTTTCATGGAATTAATGATTTCATAAAAACCCTTGACTCACTAAAACCACTAAAAAAAGAACAATTAGCGTCAGTTCTTTAACAAGAAAGACCTATCAATAAAGTAGAATTTAAGTTCAATTTGGTCGGCGGGCCATTTTGTATTTCTATCGCACTGTCCTAAAAGGCATACCGCCAATCAAGCATGTCTGAAAATCCAGCAAGCAAAGTTCAAGACAAAAATCTCGAAACAGAAACATCAATACCTGAAGAAGATATCTCAAATTCCGTAAGTCCAGAATTTGAAGATAATTCCATCAATGAGATTAAGGATGACGATATTCCCAAAAACATTCCAGCTGCTGATGATTCTTCAAGCAGAATTAATAAAAGTGATCTTGAAAGTGCAGGTTTCACTCTTGATGAATTTGCATCTTTGCTAAGCAAATATGACTACAATTTTAAACCTGGTGACATAGTCAATGGAACTGTTTTTGCTCTTGAATCCAAAGGAGCAATGATTGACATTGGAGCCAAAACAGCAGCTTTCATGCCTATGCAAGAAGTATCAATAAATAGAGTTGAGGGTTTGAGTGATGTTTTACAACCTTCAGAAATTAGAGAATTTTTCATAATGACTGAAGAGAATGAAGATGGTCAATTATCGTTGTCTATCCGAAGAATTGAATATCAACGAGCTTGGGAAAGAGTTAGGCAATTACAAAAAGAAGATGCCACAATTTATTCAGAGGTTTTTGCTACGAATAGAGGAGGTGCACTTGTTCGAGTAGAAGGGCTTAGAGGCTTTATCCCTGGATCCCATATAAGCACTAGAAAGGCCAAAGAAGAACTAGTTGCTGATTTTCTACCTTTGAAATTCTTAGAAGTTGACGAGGAACGGAATAGGCTGGTTCTAAGTCATCGCAGAGCTTTGGTTGAAAGGAAAATGAATCGTCTTGAAGTTGGAGAAGTTGTTGTAGGAGCTGTGAGAGGAATTAAACCTTATGGAGCGTTTATTGATATTGGGGGTGTAAGTGGATTGCTTCACATTTCCGAAATAAGTCATGAGCATATTGAAACTCCTCACTCTGTTTTAAACGTCAATGACCAAATGAAGGTAATGATAATAGACCTTGATGCTGAAAGAGGACGAATTTCCCTTTCTACAAAAGCACTTGAACCAGAACCTGGAGATATGCTGACTGACCCTAAAAAAGTTTTTGATAAAGCTGAAGAAATGGCAGCAAGATATAAACAAATGCTTCTTGAGCAAGCCGAAGAAGGAGAAGATCCTATTGCAGTAATGACTATTTGATTATTTACTTTTATAAAATGGCAGAGCTGTTAATAAAAAATAGTTCTGTTGGTTTTATTAAGGCAATAATATTTGACAAGGATGGAACATTATCCAATAGTGAGCAATACTTATTAGAACTGGCAAAAACCAGAGTAGAGTTTACAGTAGCTAAATTTAAAAAATTAAAAATAAACTATTTTAAAATTTTTTTATTAAGAAAATTACTTAATTCTATTTATGGATTACAAAATCAAGCTCTTTCCGCTAGTGCATGTCTGGCTGTAGCTTCTAAAGAGCAAAATATAGTATCTACAGCAACAATATTTACTTTAATGGGTTTTGATTGGTCTAATTCACTATCAATAAGTCAAACAATCTTCGATGAAGTAGATTTTTTCCTTTCTAATAATAAAGACAATATACAAAAAAAAAGGACTTTAATTCCAGGGGCATTTGATCTATTAGTTGCGCTAAAAAAAAATGGAGTGCGTATTGCATTAATGACAAATGATACGCAAGCAGGAATAGAAGAATTTATTTGTAGCAATAAATTGGAAGGTCGATTTGATTATCTTTGGAGTGCTGAGAATAAACCGGCAAAACCTAACCCAAAAGCAGTTATAGAACTTTGCAAAAGAATGAAGATAAATCCTTCAGAGTGTGCACTCATTTCAGATGCCGATACTGATTTAAAAATGGCCAAAAAAGCTGACGTGCCAATAATAATTGGCTTTACTGGTGGATGGAAAAATCCTCCCACTCTTACTGAAAAACAATTCATTATCGAAAAGTTAAATGAATTAAATATTCAGATAAACACCTAAAGTAGTATTCAATTCAGATTTCCAATGAGTAGATACGTTTTTACCTCTGAATCGGTAACAGAAGGACATCCTGATAAAATTTGCGATCAAATAAGTGATGCTGTTTTAGATGCTCTCTTAACTGAAGATCCAACAAGTAGGGTTGCATGTGAGGCAGTAGTAAATACTGGCTTATGCCTAATAACTGGAGAAATAACTTCTAAAGCGGAAGTTGATTTCAATAAGCTTGTTAGAGAAGTCATCAAAAGCATTGGCTATGAAAGTGCAAGTGCTGGTGGATTTGATGCAAATAGTTGTGCAGTCTTAGTTGCACTTGACCAACAGTCTTCAGATATTGCTCAAGGAGTAGATGAAGCTGAAGATCATTCAACAGATCCTTTAGATCAAGTTGGTGCTGGTGATCAAGGAATTATGTTTGGTTTTGCTTGTGACGAGACTCCTGAACTGATGCCATTGCCAATCAGTCTCGCTCACCGGCTAGCAAGACGGTTGGCATCAGTTAGGCATCAAAAATTAATTGATTATCTTTTACCTGATGGAAAAACCCAAGTAAGTGTCTCGTACGACAACGGAGTCCCCTGCTCCATAGACACAATACTGATTTCTACTCAGCACAAATCAGAAGTCGATGGAATAACTCTTGAAGAGGAAATCCAAAAAAGAATTGCACAAGACCTATGGAAATTGGTTGTTGAGCCAGCCACAGAGGATCTTGCTTTAAAACCTTCACTAGAAACTACACGCTTTCTAGTAAATCCAACAGGGAAATTTGTCATTGGTGGACCTCAAGGAGATGCTGGACTCACGGGTCGAAAAATAATTGTAGACACCTACGGTGGATATGCTCGCCATGGGGGTGGGGCTTTTTCTGGGAAAGATCCTACAAAAGTTGATCGATCAGCAGCTTATGCAGCAAGATTTGTAGCGAAGGCTTTGGTTGCAGCAAATCTTGCAAAAAAAGTTGAAGTCCAACTAAGTTATGCAATTGGTGTAGCCAAACCAGTATCAATACTTGTGGAGTCTTATGGCACAGGTAGAGTTTCAGACGCTGACTTAACTGAAATTGTTCAAGAACATTTTGATTTAAGGCCAGGAGCAATTATGGAATCTTTTAACCTGCAAGAACTTCCTATGCTTAGAGGAGGACGTTTTTATAGGGATATTGCAGCTTATGGTCATTTTGGAAGAACTGATATTGCTCTTCCATGGGAAGATGTATCTGAAAAAGCAAAAGAACTAAGTTTGCTCATATAAAAGATTTTAATCAAAAAATGTTAAATAGTTCTCTTGTACTCGGTATTGATCTTGGTACATCGGGAGTAAGAATTGCAGTCATTAATACTAAAAAAAAAATACTGTTCACATCTTCGAAAACATACTCTAAAGGTCTTGAGATATCAGAAGACTGGATAAATAGCCTCAAAGCTCTAATACAAGAAATTCCAAAAGATCTAAAGGAAAAGTTGATTTCCTGTTCAGTAGCTGGGACATCCGGAACACTTTTAGCATGCAAAAAAAATGGAGCGCCTATAGGAAAAGCTCTACCTTATTTTTTATCCTGTGCTGAATATGAATACGTGCTTGAAAAGCTATTTACAAAAGAATGTGCCGGCTCAAGTATCAGTGGAAGCGTTGGGAGAGCACTAAGACTTTTAGACTTATACGGTAATGAAATAATCTTAAGGCACCAAGCAGATTGGATTAGTGGATGGCTTATCAATAATTGGGATTATGGAGAAGAAGGTAACAATATTAGGATGGGTTGGGAAATATCAAATAGTTCATGGCCAGAGAGTTTTCAAAATTTAAAATGGTTAAAATGTCTTCCTAAAATAATCCCTTCAGGTCAAATCATGGGAAATATATGTACTAAAAAAGCCAATGAATTAAATTTACCTAAGAATCTTCAAGTAATAGCAGGGACGACAGATTCCAATGCGGGAGTTTTAGCTACTTTTCCTAATAAGAATGATGGGATAACAATCCTTGGCAGCACAATAGTCATTAAGAAGTTTGTTAGTGAGTCCCTTTCAGGTAAAGGGATCTCAAATCATAAATTATTAGGAAATTGGCTATCTGGTGGAGCATCTAATGCTGGGGCTGCAATACTATTAGATTTCTTTAATCTTGAATATATTGAGGAATTAAGCAAACAAATAAATCCTAATAAATCAACAGGATTAAATCTTCTTCCACTATCAAATCCGGGAGAAAGGTTTCCCGTAGACGACCCCAATTTACAACCTAAACTTGAGCCAAGACCAGTCAGTGATTCTCTTTATCTTCATGCATTATTTGAAGGTTTAGCTAAAATTGAAGCAAGAGGCTGGCAAAAACTTCATGAATTAGGAGCTGATTTACCTAGACAAATAATTACCATTGGTGGAGGTGCAAAAAATATTACTTGGAAGAAAATAAGAGAAAGAGAAATTGGCATTCCAATAAAAATATGTAACAGGCCACCTGCAGCAGGAGTAGCGAGTATTGCATTAAAAGCCTTATTATCAATAAAGAATTAAAATCTTGAAAAGTTTTAAACTCAATTGATAAAAATTTAACTAGCTTATTAATTAATAGTTGAATTAATTATCCAAACAAAGATTCATGAATTCCGAACCCATCACTAAAGAGTCAAGTAAAAGAATATGCAATCACATGAATAAAGACCACCAAGACGCAGTAAATGCATATGCAGAATATTACGGGAACATAAAAAGTTTTAGATCAGCAAGAATTATTAGCCTCTGTCCAGAATCAATTCAGCTTAAAGTTGATGATAAAATATTAGACATAAAGTTTGATCATATTCTTAAAGACTGTTCAGATGCACATAAAACTTTGGTTAAGATGATTAAAGCTATTCCCTCGAAATAAAATTTACTGCAAAGAGACAAAAAAGCTAGATTTCTCAATATTTTCAAATTACCTCTTCAATGAGAGGGAAGGAAATTAAGGAGATTTCAATTTATTTTTCAATAAGGTACTAATGAATTGGTACATTATTAGAAGACAAGCCGGGATAGCTCAGTTGGTAGAGCAGGCGACTGAAAATCGCCGTGTCCCCAGTTCAAATCTGGGTCCTGGCACCATTAATAAGCACCGAAAGGTGCTTTTTTAATGCCTATTTACTATCTACTTCACTATGCTCTAATCGCCTATCAATATAGCGTTTTAAAGGGAAACAGAATATACCTTCCGTGAAAAACAAGGGCATTAGAGGCGATTCTGAGAAGTTTTGGATATGCTCTAAAATTCTCAGCAACCGTATCTGGTTTGGATAGGTTGAACTGTTCTGAATACTCCTGAATTAATTGAGGTAGGTCATCATTTCTGCGTGAAACATTTATGTAAATGCCTTGTGTTCTCATTTGATCTTCTTGTTTTTAGAATAATTATTTATTCGCCTTGAGAAACCGAGAACTGATACATACCTGCGAAGGTCTTGGGATGTTTTTCTTCAAACCTCCCCCAGTTCTGTAAGTTTATTTGTGTCTTATCTACTGGGAAAGGCTTCTTGCCTGTATTAATTAGTCATTCTTATTTCTTATCAGTTTTGATAATATCTCCTCAACAGGTTTAAGTATTTCGATATAGTTTTTACTCTTATTAATATAAGAAGTATTTAGAGCTCTTAGGCAAAACTCATTTTTGTAACTCCTTCTTTATTTTATTTAATGGTTCATCCCAAATACCAAATTCATTTTGCCTAAAGAGTTTCATTGAAGAGAACCAATAGCATTCAATCTCATTAGAACCAAAAGGCCAATAACAAGAAGTGGGAAGTAAAACATTCGTCTTTACACCTAGGGATGCTGAAAGTGTGGCAGTTAAATTTTCAATACTTATCACCTCATCACAAGCAGTTATTAATGAAGATAAACCATCAATATCATTAAACTTATCAATCTCTTCAACTTCATTTACACAAATACCATGTTTTAACCTTAGGTTATTGATTTCCTCTTTAACATCTCCGTATTGAAGACTTACAAAGCAAATATTAGATGAATTAATAGCTAAAATTAACTTTTCTAATGATATTTCACTATTAAAATATTCTATATTTTTTGTTTTCCATGAGATCCCAAAAAGCTTTTTTTGCTGATCTTTTATAAGATTGTCTCTTAATTCCTTAGATCTTTTTTTATTAGATTCTAAATATTTTTTTTCTGAGCATTGAAAACTTTTAAGAGTTGGTCTTAGAATTCTTGGTAAAGATCCCATAGATATTTGGCAATCATA
Organism: Prochlorococcus marinus str. MIT 1013; assembly: GCF_027359395.1. Lineage (NCBI taxonomy): Bacteria > Bacillati > Cyanobacteriota > Cyanophyceae > Synechococcales > Prochlorococcaceae > Prochlorococcus > Prochlorococcus marinus. The sequence goes on along the minus strand of NZ_CP114778.1, from coordinate 1,824,268 downwards.
TTCAGCCTCATCAATTAAATTACCTCTCTCTTTATACTCAATTTCTTGATTAAAATATCTTTTCAAAAGCGGAATTAATCTTTTATCCGCTTGAACAATTAATTTGTCTACTAACTTTAACATATCAGGTAATAACGATAAAAATAATATTTCATCACCTAGCCCTTGCTCAGGCCACAACAAAACTCGTTGTTTCATATCTCTTTTCCATTCAGGTTTAGAAGTCTTTAATTTATTTTTCACTTTAAAGTGTCTAATTATTTTCCATCTCCATTCGTATTGATCCCAACCTTCGAGGAATTTCATAGATCTGAGAAGAATATGAGAGAGGTGTAAATGGGCATCTATAAATTCAGGTTCAATTTCAATAGCTTTACGAGTAAAAAATTCTGCTTCTTCTAATTTATTTAAATCAAGTAATATACACCCAAGATTACTATATGCTTTTGAATTATTAGGCTTTATTTTAATTGCTTTACGTATAGATAATTCAGCTTCTTTTATTTTTCCAATATCCTTGAAAATAGATGACAAATTAATTAGTATATCGAAGGAGTTAGGTTTCATTTCACTTGCTTTAAGAGCATAGTTTTCAGCTTCTTTAATTTCTCCTAAATCTCTTAATATGCATCCTAGATTGGAATATGATATGGCATGTTCAGGATTTAACTCTATAGACTTGCGTATTACCACTTCAGCCTTCTCTAAATTTCCTTTTTCTCTTAGAATAGATCCAAGAGATGAATAAAAAATACCAACATCAGGCTTTAACTTTATTGCCCTTAGTGCATATTTCTCTGCTTCTTCTAACTTCCCAATATCTTTAAGGATGTTAGCTAGATTATAATAGGCCTCAGCAAGATTAGGATCTAACTTAATGGCTTTATTGCAGGATATTTCTGCTTCCTTAAATTTACCAAGTTCTTGTAAAACAGTAGCAAGATTACAGTAAGCTTTTGGATAATCAGTATTCAATCTGATGGCTTTCCGTAAAGTCATCTCTGCTTCTTCTAGCCTACCAAGATCTTGTAATATAATTGAGTAATTCAAAAATACTTTTGGATCTTCAAAACCTTTATTAATAAACATCTTATAATATTTTACTGCATTATTTATATTTCCTATTGAATGAAATTTAAATGCATTGCTAATAATGTCTTCCTTAGACAATTGTTTAGATCGATTTCTCGATTTAATGTTTTCTTTATTGTTAGTTTTTAATGGGTATGGGACAGGGAATGTCTTTTCTCTGCTAGTTATTTTCTTTTCATTAAAACCTTTGCTAGAATCACTCATATTTAAGAAATGGTTTAACTCTGAAAGAATTTATAAGAATATTGTATCTGTTATAGGTTTAATTGAATACAGATTAAAAATAAATATTTTCCAATTTCTGCATTGAAAATTGAGTTTATTTAATTTACAGCAAGTTATTAGCATGAAATATATTTATTATTAATTTAATTTGATCCGCAAAAGGAAATTTCATAAAAAAGATTTTAATGGTGTATACGAATTTTTGATGACAATTGATTATTTTGTGTTTCTCCAAATCTCGGTTCTTCCAATTTTTAAAACCTTTTACAAAAAGCATTCTTTAATTTAGACCCGTAGTACATATAGCTTTGTGTTTTAATAAGCTAATCAAGAGTAATATGAGGAATTTTCTTCAAACTTGAATGAAGAAGCAAGATTTTATTTCCCCTACTTTGAGTTAAGCGCTGATGAATCCAAAATTTTAATCTCGACGAACTATCGTTCTGCAAATAAGTAAGGATAGAACTACAAAATAGTTTCTGAGAAAACTGGATTAACTGAAAATGGGGGGGGGAACTGATTTTGTCTTTCCCTATGGGAAACTTAATTTATTTTTTCAAGCAGCAAGTAACCCTTTAAATAGCAAGGTCTTATATCTCAAGGCCTTTTTAATCTATTTGAGAAGATTCCTGATTATTACAAAACTGTATAAGAGTTGATACTGGATGCTTAAAAAATAAAAGATCATTTCTATCTTGGGTTAGCATGAAAGCAATTAGTAGTTAAGAAATGATCAACCTTTTACTTGGAGTTCAAAGCACTTTCGATTTATCCAAAGTGGATTTCTCCTCAGGTCTAGGTATAAACTCACCTGATCTTGCCGGCATCACCTTTTTAATGGTTATGTTTGCTGGAGTTCTAGCTTTGAGGCTTGGAACAACTCTTAGAGATTCATAGTTCCAAATAATCTCATAAAAACCAAATTACAAGTCATTAACTCACAGTCGATCCTAACGAAAAATAAATAATAGATTTTTTAATTTAATAACCATATGATTTTTCTAATCTCTTCGTCTTAGTATGAAGTTTATAAGCACTATGAAGAGCACAATCAATAAAACTAAAAAATCGTTAATATCTGGCAAAATGAGTATTTGATAGCCAAATCTACTTTAAACAATATTCATAAATTATGTTGGGTTTAAAATCATTTATCTTGAAATTACTTTGTTATGTTTTTAGAATTAAGAAAAACATTAGCTAAAATTTATCAAATAAATCAAATAATGCTTAAATAAGTTACAAAACCATGCCTGTTTTTAATAATCTTATTTGGTATATTAAATCAACTAAGCATTTAAGCCTCCACTTATGAATTCACATTCTTCTAATGAAAATTTATATAATAATGCCGATAGTTTTGCTATGGCATTTGATGATGCATGGAAAAAAAATGTTACTGGAAAAGATAAAGATAAAAACATAGAAGAGAAAATTAAAATAGCTTTTCAGGAAATTGAAACCCATCCTTTCCTAATCGAAAATCCAATCGAATCCAAAAGAATAGCTCTCTTCAGGATAAAATTATTAGGTCTTTACTAATTTATACTAAAGGATGAAGAAATTATTTTCTTAAGATATATTTTTAAAATAATCTAAATACCATTCTGAAAACAATTGAATGCCTTTTTCTATAGAAGTTGTTGGTTTATAGTCTACCCATGAATTAAGCAAGTCCATCTTTGCTGCAGTAGAAACAACATCTCCAGGCTGCATGGGTTGGAAATCTTTTATTGCTTTCTTTCCTAAACTCTTCTCCAATAAATCTATAAAATATGTAAGCTGAATTGGACTTGAATTACCTATATTAAAAATCCTATAAGGTGCAGATGAAGTAGAAGGATTTGGAATAAGTGGATTAAAATCATCATCAATAGTAGCCTTCTTAAAACAACATCGGATTATCCCCTCCACTACGTCATCAATATAAGTAAAGTCTCTCTGCATTTCTCCTTGATTAAATACTTTAATTGGCTCATTTTTTAAAATTGATCTCGCGAAAATCATTGGGGCCATATCTGGTCTACCCCAAGGCCCATAAACAGTAAAGAAGCGAAGACCAGTCGTTGGCAAATCATATAAATGGCTATAGGTGTGGGCCATTAATTCATTAGATTTCTTAGTTGCAGCATATAAACTTACTGGATGATTTACTGCTTGCGCTTCATTGAAAGGAAGATTCTTATTACCACCATATACAGAACTACTAGAGGCATAAATCAAATGGGGAATTTTGTTCTGCCTACACACTTCAAGTACATTAGCAAAACCTACTAGATTACTTTGTATATAAGCAGAAGGATTTGTTATTGAATAGCGAACACCAGCTTGAGCTGCAAGATGAACAAAACTTTTTGGACTATATCTGTTAATTATTTCTGATAATACTTTATTATCTTCAATACAAATTTCATGAAAAATCCATTCCCCTTTTTTCTCAGAGAATTTCTCGATTTCCTTTAATCTTGCTCTTTTTAATGAAGTAGAATAATAATCATTTATATTATCGATACCAATAACTTTAAAATCAAAAGAAAGAAGAGCTTTTACCAAAGCTGCTCCTATAAAACCTGCGGCACCTGTAACTATAATCTCCTCAATAACTTGCTTTGGATTCATGGATTTATTATGATTAAAAAAATAAAATATTTTTTATTATAACATTTTACTAATCAAATCTTAATATAGAAAAATAATTGATTATTGATTTTTCGCAGAGTAATTTTTTTTTTGAAAATATTCACGTGTAATTTCCAATCCCTCATTAAACTTGATTTTTGGGTTCCATCCCAATTCTTTCTGTGCAAGACTAATTGAAGGTTTTCTTTTTAAAGAATCATCTTCTAGTCCTATTAAAAAATTTAGATTTACTTTTTTAATAGATGTACTTCTTTCTAAGTTTGCGATTTCAAGAATAGATAATTCTTCTCGGTTACTTAAATTATAGGGCCTGTATTTGAAGAATTCATAAATAAAATTAAACTGTCGATCAAGTCATAAATGAAAAAAAGCTTCGAGTTTGATTACCATACAATAAATATTTACTAATAAGTCTTCCATTATCTAATAACATTCTAGGAGCATAAGTATTAAATATTCTGGCAATTCTTATCTCTATTTTATGGATTCTCATATAGTCATAACACAATGATTCGGCGACACTTTTACCCTAGTTATAACAACTAGGAATTCCTATGGGATTTACATTTCCACTATATTCCTCTGTTTGAGGTTGTATTTAAGGATTGCCATAAACTTCACTAGTACTTGCGAATAATATTCGAGCGCCAACTCTCCTCGCTAATCCAAGCATATTGTAAGTTCCGAGAAAACTCGTTTTAGCTGTTTTAATAGGGTTAAATTGATAATGAATTGGAGAAGCTGGACAAGCTAAATGCCAAATCCTATCTACATCAAGCTTGATTGATGCGGTAAAGTCATTATGTATAAGCTCAAAAGATGGATGCCCAATCCAATGTTCAATATTTTCTTTACTACCAGTAAAAAAATTATCCAAACATATAACTTTTTCTTCAGACTTCATTAAGCTATTAACAAAATGAGAACCCACAAAGCCAGCTCCTCCAGTAACCAAGTTTTTCAAAGGAGATGTGGGCATAAATTTCACGCTTTACAATTTTATTTAGTATCGTGCCAAAAATCATGAAATTGATTAATTTCATGTCACGTAAATCTTTATGGATTAACTAAATCAAACACATTTTAAATAAGATAATTAAATTAGAAATCTTTTAAGAGCTTATCCTCTATAGCTAGGAGTTCAATTTGAAAAAAGAAAAATTAAAAAAGTTCCTTTCTATTGCATTATTCACAGGTGCTTTCATTTTACTTGTCTTCTTAATTCAAACGTATGGAATTGAACCATTAAGAAGTGCCGTTAAAGAAATGGGCATTTGGGCACCTCTGGGAATTCTTATACTTCGAGGCATAAGCGTAATCCTTCCAGCATTGCCTAGCTCAGTTTATTCACTTTTAGCTGGATCATTACTTGGTTTCAAAACAGGCTATCTTACTATATTTATATCTGACCTAATTTTCTGCCAGTTAGCATTTTTTATAGCTAGAAATTTCGGGCGTGCTCCTGTTCGGAAATTAGTTGGCATAAAAGCCATGAAAAGAATTGAGAGTTTTAATCAAAATCAACTAGAAGGAAATTTCTTTCTAATGACTGGACTACTAATGACTGGACTTTTTGATTTTTTAAGCTATGCCCTAGGGATAGGGGGAACACGTTGGAGGCTTTTTACGCCCGCTCTAATAATCAGTTTATTAATAAGTGATTCAATTATTGTTGCTGTTGGAGCAGGCGTAAGTCAGGGCGCCGGACTAATGCTTGGGGGCGCACTACTTGGAGTGTTTGCACTAGCAACCATCGCTGGATTTAATAAAAATAGAGTCTCCGCAACTCAAGAGAAAAGCCATTGAATTCAAAACGATTTATTAAGAAATCAAATAATATAGGTAACTAAAAAGAAAAAATTTATATTTATTCTCTTTATATTGTTAAACTTACTTAGTACTAAATATTGATATGTCAAGTATTCCATTTAAAGCGTTCAAAATAGGAGCAGAATCTATTAATAAAAATCCAGTTAAGTATAATAAAAGCAGAGTGTCTGGAAGTAAAAAAACAACCTATGGATTACATATAAGAGGAGTATCCATGCCAGGAGAAAAAGAAAAATTCACAGTCACATCTAAAACCAAACCTAAACAATTCGAAAACTTAATTAATAACAAAGTCATGAGCAGTTACAGAAGGGATAAAATTGAAAGTTATAAATACAAAATACCAAATAAAGAAAGTGCTGGAATAAATATGCTTCAAATAAAAGAATTTGTTCCTAATGATGATGATGCATTACTTGTAGCAATCAATGCATTATATAAAAATATCTTTGGAAACTTATCTTTAATGCAATCGGAGCGTCCAATTGATATTGAAAGGAAACTAAGAAATGGTGATATCACCGTAAGAGAATTTACAAGAAGAATTTGCAAATCAATTATTTATAGAAATTTCTACTTTGATAGTATTAGCCAATATAAATCTATCAAGTTAAGATATAAGCATATTCTTGGTAGGACCATCAAAAGTCAAGTCGAACTAACTCTAAGTTCTAATATTATAAATAACCTAGGTTTTGAGGCTCATATTGATTTTCTAATAGATTCTGATGAATATAATAATGTTTTTGGTGAAGATATAGTTCCATATATGAGGCCATGGAATTCTCCAATTGGTTTTAAAACAAAAAGTTTTCTAGAAACTTCATCCATAACAAAAGCTTTCGCTACGAGTGACATTTCTCAAATTATTTAATTGTCTAAAAATAAATTAATCCAAACTCAAATAAAGTAATGAATATTGAAGATTTTTTTTTAAAAAGCGTTGGGGAATGGAACTCAATGAGAAGCGGACATTCACTAGCATTTCAAGAATTTGAAGAAATAAGAAGTAAAATAAAAATATTTCGTTCTAAAAGCAACGATTCTAGAGTTATTAAATTTCTAAAAGATAATTCAATCACTACTAGTGCAGTAAATAAAGCATTCCTAATTAATTGGGAAGCAAAAAGTGAATGGGATGATGAGAATCAAAAAGAAAACTCTTCTGGAGAAAGTATACTTGTTCCAATAGAGATTTCTAAAACAGAAGGAAAGATAATTAGGAGCATTGGATACTCTGAAGCAGTACAAGTCGTATCATCATATAAAATTCTTGTTGATGAGACACTAATTATTTATTCAAACTATAGTGATATTTGTACAGAAGAAAGAATATGGTTTGTCTCAAACAATTTAAGGAGTAGATCTTCTGTTACTAGAGCAATAGGTTCATTAGCTATCCTGCAAACATCTTATGCATCGGAAATTCGATATATAAAAAAATAAAATATATCTAAAAGATGGGAAACAAAAATATACTTGAATTTGCAAAGATAGTTTCAGGAGTATTTAGTAATAAGAAACAAGCATTAGATAATCCAAAAAACTTTGCGCATATTCAAATACATATTCGGCCATTGTTTTTTAAAACATATAAATGTTTTGCGTTTTACTCAGAGCAGAGATATCAACACGATATATGGAATCCATACAGACAGTCTATAAATAAATTATACCAAGAAAAAGATTTTTTTATTTTAACTAATCATAAGATTGAAGATAAAGAAAGATTCACTGGTGGTGCTTTAGATATATCTCTTCTAGACAATATATCTAAATATAAGTTATGTAAAAAGTCTGGGTGTTCTATGTATTTTAGAGAAATAAAGCCAGGAATTTTTTCAGGAACTATAGAATCAGGTTGTAAATGCTATGTACAATATGGGAAAGATAAAACTTATGTGAAAAGTGAAGTGACAGTTAATAAAAAAAGTCTTATTTCTGAAGATTCTGGATATGAAGTAGAAACTAATAAAAAAATTTGGGGGTCAGACTTTGGTCCATTAATATTTAAAAAAATAGATGATTTCGATTGTTTTATTGACGAGAATTGGAAATAGAACATCAATTTATCTTTACTAAAGGGGAATTAACTTAGAACAAATTTCTTGTGCCTTTAATCTCACAAATCTATGACTATCATTAAAAAATAATTTAGCGTAATCTTTTTTAATATGAATTTTCTTATTTTGCAATACTAGCAAGGCTGTATATCTATTTTTCCAATAAGGTGTATGCCTCTCATCTATAAAATGATTTATATTATTATAGAATTTAGTTTCATTTAAACAACCCAATATTTGTATTGCTGAAGATTTAAATTTCATATAATTAGGCCAATTATCTGATAATAAAAAATCTACTTTATCTAAAATAGATTTATCATATAATTGCTGATCTAATAGAAATTTATATGAATTTATAAAGAAATATATTGCCCCATAATCTGATTTAGCTCTATCCCAATTATTATTTAAACAATACAAGACTTCTTCAGAAGGAAATTTTTCTAATTCTTTCATTGATTGATAGCATCTATTAAAATCTGTATGAAAAAGCTGCTCTATTAAAAAGCTTAAATCTTTTTCAAAATTATAAATTTCTAAAGTATCTATCTTTTTAGGATCATCAATAATAACTGAATCAAGGGAATTGATTAGATTTAAATTTTCCCGAGATCCACATTCATCAATCCAAAGAGAGTCTATTACCTGTAATTTAAATGATGGAGAAATTGGAGACTTGATTAAAAAAGGTAAAACAGACAAATTACCAGCATTTATAATATCTTGAGCTGCACAATGTCTATCATTTTGATTAGATAGTCTCAAGAGATCCTTTAAATCATTAAGTTTATCCTCTTCGCCACAAAGTTTTATTAATGCCGCAAGAGAGGCTCCTTTAACTCCATTAGAAGATTGCGTATCAGTTGATAATGATCTAATCTTATCTATTTCTTTTCTAACACCTAAATTAGTTAATGTTTGTATTACTACTCTTTTGTTATTAAATTGCTTATATAATAATGAGCAAATGATATTAATAATATCAATATCATTACATTTAAGTTTACCTAATGACCAAATAGCTGTCTCAACAAGATAATCATCATCATTTTTTAGAAAATCTGCAATAATGGGTATCGCTTTTTTACAATCAAAAACAGCAAGAACTTCTATCGCTTTTCTTCTTGCTATCTTATATTCAAGTTTTTCACAGTCATATTTAATAAAGTCAAGAAGTACAAGTTCTGATTCTTCGCATGGAAAATTTGCTAAGTGAAATACAGCTTTATAATAATCGGCTAAGATCTTAATTTCTGAAATTGGTTTTCTAAGAGTATTAATAGCATCGGTTTTATTGATTTTCGGTAGATTATTAAATGGATTGTATTGCACTTTGAATATAAGGATCTGTATTTAGTAGATAAGATGAATGCATTATATTCAGTATAAAATTTATGCTGAATATAAAAGGATATTATTTATGAAAATACATGTAATAAGATTATAGTGAATAATTTAATCTAGATTATATAATAAGCTTTCAAGTGGATAATAAAAAAGTGGATAATCACTCGGAGAGTAACCTAACAAACAAAAAAGAAAAGAAAAAAAACAAGGGAGGCAACCACAACAAAAGAAGTAAGAAAAAATCACGTCAAACCGACATCAAGTTGTTAATCAAAGGCCTTGGTGATGACAATGGTCTAGCCAGAAGAATGCATGCAAAAGAATTAGCCCAAGTAGGTGCTGCCGCTTTACCTGAGTTAATTAAAGTACTTCTTAATAGTAAAAACGTAATACAGAGAAGAGCTGCAGCAAAGACTTTAAAGTTAGTTGAAGATCCAACAGCCTTACCTCATTTAATAAAAGCACTTACCAATGATTCAGATGCTGTAGTGCAATTCTCCGCAGCTGGTGCAATTGCGATTTTTGGCGAGGATGCTGCAAACCATCTAATCATTCTCTTAGAGAATCAAGACCATACAGAAATGCAATATGGTCTTGCAGCCTGGTGTTTAGAATTTATTGGAGCTAAAGCCCCTAATGCAATAAAAAAAGCAGCTAAATCAAAAAATACCAATGTGAAATCAGCTGCAATTTCTGCACTTGAAGAGCATATTAGACACTCTCAAGATCAAGAAGCAATTCAATTAGTAGAAAGTGCTATTAATGATACTGATGAAAATGTTCAGATTGAAGCTATTAAATTAGTTGGTAAATTGTATAGAATAGAATCTTTAGTTTCTACCTTAATATTAAAATTAAATAATAATAGCTTAGATATTCGAAAAGCTTCCGTATTATCGTTGATGCAACTTAATATTAACGAAGCTATAAATCCACTAAAAGACCTCCTTAAGATTGAGCAGGATAAAAATGTTAGAGCAATAATTAAATTAGCTATAAAAAAAATCGATAACTAAAAGGCTTGTAAAATAAGATAAAATATTAACTCATCTTAGCTATTGAAATATCTTCTTTTATCATTGGATCAATAGATTTATCATTCAATAACTCACCAAATAAATCTTCAATAGTTTGATCTCTCATTTCTAAAAGAGCGCTAATCGAAGCTTTTGCTCTTAACAAGTTTTTATCCCTACAAGTTTTCATCAAAATATTTCTACCATTTGTACCTAATTGCCTCAAAAGAGAAATAACAGTCAATATTATTTCAGGTGAATCATCTTTAAGCGCTAAATCAATTACTGACATCTCCTCCTGAGTTAATTCTATTAAATTAAAATTAACGACAACTTTGATCATTGTTTTAAGGCAGCTAACTTTAACAATTTTATTGCTTGTAGTCATATAAATTGGAACTATTGATTTTAAAGTTTTATTTCCAAAGCTACCCAAAGCCAATATTGATTTTCTTCTTATTATTAAATCTTTTTCCTTGAGATTAGCTAAAAGATTATCCATAAATTTAACCTCAAAATCTTTTCTTAATATCAAAAGTGCTTTAGAATTTATATTTGGATTTGGATGCAAAAAATCTTTATAAAGTTCAATATATTTATCTAAATATAAAGAATTAGTCATTATAATTTCCAACCATTACTTAAAATCTATAAAAGATATTATACTTCAATTAATATATTTTTATGCAAGTGCATTTATTAAATAATCTAATAATCCTTTAAATTCTGTTTCAGCTTGCTGACTCATGACTTCATTGATTTTAATTTCATCTCGTATAAAAATAAATGCTTCTATATATGCTGCGGTTGGCAATAGCTGAATACGAATAATTTCTCTCATGCCTGATATCCCCCATTCATCTAAGGGACCAGTACCACCAGTTACTAAGCAATAATTAATAAGACGCAAGTAATGATGAATATCTCTTACACATTTATCTTTATTAGCCTGTTCATATGAACCATTTTGATATACAGCATCAACAGCAAGATTGGTAAATTTATCAATGCAAGAAGCAAGTTTCTCTGCGGCCTCTAGACGAGCTTTAGCTCTATCAAAAGAACCTTTAACCGACTCAAAATCGCTCATGCTAGGAAATCTTCCTGCTGCATCAGCTGCGCTAACAACGGTTGTAACTGCAGATTTCATAGTGAGTTAATAAGATTTAGTTTAAAATGACTTAGAAGAGGAATTGAAATTTGAGTTGAATATTCAACTCAAAGCCTCTATTACAAGATCAAAATAGGTTGCTGCCTCCGCAGCGATATCTTGACATTGTGCTCCTGAGCCAGAATTAATGCCCTTAAACATTTTTCTTCCTGTATTTGTCTCAGTCATAATTGCAACTGTGGCAATCTTCATTATTTCAACCGCCCTAATAGCATTAGAAGTTGGGACTCCAAGAGCTAAATAAGTTTCTTTTAAACCATTGAGGCATCTATCTTCAAGAACAGAAGGATCTCCTGAAAGAAGTGCATAGCTTACATATCTCAAAATAATTTCTCCATCCCTTAAACAAGCTGCCATTCTACGTGTTGGATAACAATGTCCCCCTGGCTGAGTAAGTCCAGTATTTTCACAAACCATTCCTGCCACAGCATCTGACGCTATGCAAGAAACATTTTGAGTGATTGCGAGGGTTGCATCAATTCTTTTATTTGCATCCGAAACGTACTTTCTTAAATCCGAAAGATCCTCACTTCCTATTGCTGCACCTTTGGCGTCAGCATTTACAACTGTTCTAGAGAACGCATCAAGCATCTTTTGAATACCTAGGCTCTATAAAAAAAAGTTAAATAAGCAATGACTATAAAGACATTGCTTATTTAACTTAAGACTTACAGTCAAATTTCACTGAAAGAGACCTAAGAACGCAATGCTTCTTAACTGTAAAAAGAATTTCTACTCACATCATTCATAGAGTTATCTCAAAAAGCTTATAAGCAAATGGGATATCACTGATTTGAGCTATTGTTAAGACAAAAAATGCAAAGTCCTACAGAAGAAGAGTTAGAAGAATCAATTAAGGAACTAACCGAGTACAAAAATCGTTTAGAAAAAGAGGTTGCAACTATTTCAAACAAGCTAAAAATGCCTCAAAAAAAAATCAACTCAATTATTAATTCACATTCAGAGATTAATCAAATAAAAATAATACTTTCTAAACTAAATAAACAAAAAGAAAATATGACTTCTAGTTTAATAAAATAACTTTATTTTATCTGCTTACATCATATAAAATGATCTCTATTAATTTGGCTAAAGTTAAATTTAGATTAATGTATTTTCAGTCTGTAAAATGAAACAATCAAACAATATATTTTTAAATGGATTAAACCAAGCTCAGTCTCAAGCAGTCGATCATTTTCATGGTCCATTATTAGTTATAGCAGGAGCAGGGAGTGGTAAAACTAGAGCACTTACTCATCGTATTGCGCATTTAATTATTGAATATAAAGTTGATCCAAGCTCTATTCTTGCAGTCACCTTTACCAATAAAGCTGCAAGAGAAATGAAAGATAGACTTGAATTACTTTTAGCAAAAAGATTAGCAAATGTAAGTCATGGTAAGCCTTGGTCTTCCTTGCAAGTAGCAGAACAAAGACAAATTCGTAATCGTATATATCGTGAAATCAGCCGTGAATTATGGATAGGAACTTTTCACGCTTTATTTGCAAGATTATTACGCTTTGATATTGACAAGTTCAAAGATCCTGAAGGATTGACCTGGACTAAGCAGTTTTCAATATACGACGAAACAGATGCACAAAGTCTGATCAAAGAAATAGTTACACAAGACCTGCAATTAGACCCTAAAAGATTTGAGCCCAAAAAAGTTCGCTGGGCAATCAGTAATGCCAAAAATCAATGCTTACTTCCTGATGATTTGTCAAAAAGTCAAGAAGGTCAGAGAGTCAAATTAGTTGCTGAAACTTATAGACTTTATAGGAAAGCTTTAGCTGCTAATAATGCATTAGATTTTGATGATCTTCTATTAATACCTGTTCAATTACTACAGCAAAATGAAAATATTAGAACTTATTGGCACAATCGTTTCAAACATGTTCTAGTCGATGAATACCAAGATACTAATTGGACACAATACGAATTAATCAAACAATTGGTTACCAATGGTAAAGAACCATCTTCTTTTAAAGATTGGAATAATCGATCAGTTTTTGTTGTTGGCGATGCAGATCAAAGTATTTACAGCTTCAGAGCTGCGGACTTTAGAATACTAATGGGATTTCAGGAGGACTTTGGGAAAAAAAATCAAGACAATATAAATGATTCAACTCTCGTAAAACTTGAAGAAAATTATCGGTCTACAGCTACCATTCTCGAAGCAGCAAATTCATTAATTTCCAACAATAAAGAAAGAATAGATAAAGTTCTTAGAGCAACTAGAGGAGAAGGTGAACCTATCAAATTAACAAGGTGTGACGATGAGATAGCAGAGGCAGAGGCAGTCATTCATAGGCTAAGAATTTTAGACGCATCGAATCCAGAATTAAATTGGGGAGATATGGCTATCCTCTATAGAACTAATGCTCAATCAAGAGCAATCGAAGACTCATTAGTCCGGTGGAGTATTCCATACATTGTGGTTGGAGGATTGCGTTTTTATGACAGAAGAGAAATTAAAGATCTACTAGCTTATTTAAGACTTTTAATTAACCCATCTGACAGTGTCAGTCTTCTAAGAGTTTTAAACGTTCCTAAAAGAGGGATTGGTAAAACAACAGTTCAAAGATTGAGTGATGCTGCTAGTCAATTACAAATTCCCCTTTGGGAAGTTGTAAATGACCCCGAAGCTGTCAGATCTCTTGCGGGAAGATCAGCTAAAGGTCTTTTGATTTTTAGTGAGCTTATAAATGAATTGCAAAGTAATCTTCTTTCTTCAAGCCCGGCCGAGTTAGTTCAATTAGTTTTAGAAAAAAGTGGCTATTTAAGTGAATTAATTGCAACAGGAACAGATGAGGCAGAGGAAAGAAGGCGCAATCTTCAAGAGTTAGTGAATGCAGCTTTGCAATATCAGGAAGAAAGTGAAGATGCAAATTTAGAAGGTTTTTTATCAACGGCTGCTTTATCAAGCGATGTAGATAATAAAGACACTGCATCAAATCGCGTCACATTAATGACTCTTCACAGCAGTAAAGGTTTGGAATTTCCTGTTGTTTGTCTTGTGGGAATGGAGCAAGGTTTATTCCCAAGCTATAGATCACTTGATGATCCATCTTCACTTGAGGAAGAAAGGCGACTTTGTTATGTAGGACTTACTAGAGCGAAAGAAAAACTATTTCTCTTTCATGCATCTGAGAGAAGAATGTGGGGAGGGATGAGAGAACCTGCTATCGCATCTATATTTCTTTCTGAAATCCCGGAAGATCTTGTTCAAGGAGATATCCCATTATCTGGTGGGGCTTCACTGAGAAGAGAAAAAAATCTAGATAGACTTACTAGAATTGATCGCCAAAGTAATAAAAAGTCTTTTCTTAGTGGAGGTGAAAATGGAGTAAGAAAAACATATTCTGGTCCTTCCCCAGGGAAAAGATGGTCAGTTAACGATAGAGTTGAACATTCTTCATTTGGAGAAGGAAAAATAACACATGTTTTTGGTTCAGGAGAAAAAATCTCACTTGCTATAAAATTCTCAGGGATGGGACCCAAAATATTGGACCCAAGACTAGCTCCATTGAAATTAATAGATTAGTAAAATTCAAACAAGACATGTTAATCAATTAAAAATTATATCTATCATGGAATTATTTGATAAATATAAAATTGAAAAAGAGATACAAGAATTACCCAATGGAATCTTATCTATTCTATTAGATGTAGCAATCTCAGTTAATATAAATTCAATAGCGATAGTTGGAGGAGTTGTTAGAGACTTAATAAAAATTTCTAAAAATAAAGATTATAAAATTATCTTTAATGATCTAGATTTAATCATAGAAGGCGAGACATCAATCTATGTAAAAAAATTGCAAAAAGTTCTTGGGCCAGAAAGAGTAAAAATCATACGCAATAACACAACTTATAAAACCTCAGAAATAACAATTAATGGCATAAAAGTTGATATTGCATCTGCTCGTCAAGAAACTTACCCTATACCTGGAGAAAATCCATTAGTCGAATCATCAACTATCAAAGAGGATCTAATTAGAAGAGACTTCAATATAAATGCTATGGCAATTGAACTGAAAGATAATAGGCTAATAGATTTATTTTCAGGATTAGATGCAATAAATAACAAGGAAATGGACTTTTTACATGAATCAAGCGTTCTAGAAGACCCAACTAGAATTATTAGAGCTTCTCGCTATTCAGCCAAGTTAGATTTTCGTCTATCAAATCAAGCCTTAAGACAAATAAAAGATACTATAAATCGTTGGCCTTGGAATTGGCATATTGGAGATAAAGCTGATTTAGCACCTTCAGCATTATCAATAAGATTAAAAATGGAACTCGTATTGCTTTTAAAAAGTAAGTATTGGAAAAATGCATTAAAAAATCTACAAGATTGGGGAGGATTAACAATATTAGATTCGAGGTTACAGAATGATCAAAGACTTATCGAAAAAATATTCATTGCAAAGAAGTCAAACATTGAACCTCTAACAGCATTAGTTTATGAATCTAAAGACCCTATTTATCTTGCTAAAAGATTAAACTTAGATCAACAACAAAAAGAAATAATAGAAGGAGCCTTTAAGTTAAGCAAATATCTTGAAAATCTAACAGCTAATAATTTATATAAAAAGTGGTCCCCATCCAAGTGGACAATTTTTCTAGAGGAAATAAATGCTAATGAATCTTCATTCATACTTGAAATATACAAAGAAAACCCTCTAAAAGAATACTTAAAATCTTGGCTATACAATTGGAAGGATATAGAGTCTCCAATAAAAGGAGAGGATTTAATAGCTAAAGGTTGGACACCTGGACCAGAAATAGGAATTGAAATAAAACGACAAAGAATGAAATTAATTGATAAAAAAAGTCTTTCCTGAATTATTAATAAGTATCTATTCAGAAACAAACCCAATTCGAATCCAAGGTCCTTTCTCTATTAGTTTTTCTGAATGAATCGATGGGCAACTAACAACCAAAGGTCCACATGTTTGTGGGTCTACTAAAATTTTTAGCATAGCATTATAAAGCGATTTATTAGGAACAAAATCATTGGAGACAAGCTCAAATCTCAAGTTTTTATCTCCATCAATATTTTTTAAAAAAACCTGATTTGAAGAGGCTAAAGTACTTTCATAACCCTTTTCTAAAAGTTCTTTAACTCCATCATATATAGGTATATGATCTAGCTCAAGAATAATTTTTAAGGGTTCTATGTTCATCTTTAATCGATCACTATTTGTAGATTCCAACATTTCAGATAAATGACCTAGCAAACCAAAACCAGTGATATCAGTACATGCATTTACAATTTTTGAGTTTGAATTTATATTTGTTAATTGATAAATAAAATCAACTAAATAATGCTGACTTTTATTCATTTCTTTTAAAACAGAATCAAGTACATAAGGTTTTACTTGGCTATTCATAAATGCAGAAAATATTATTCCAGTACCTAACGAACGACTAATTAGAATTTGATCTCCCTTTTTCATTCCTCCCTTAGACCAAAAATATTTTTTATCATCAATAACTCCGTTAACAGTTAACGAGCCTTCAATTCCTAGAGAGAATGGCTCTTTAGATGTTTTTCTTGATTCTAATGTATGTCCACCTATAAGTTTCGCCCCCTGAATAGATAAAGCAGAATTGATACCTTCCAATACTTGAAATAATAACTCTTGCTGTAAATCATTAGGTAAGGATGGCAATTTCACAACAGATTGTGCAGAGATCACAGATCCTCCGCATGCCCAAATATCAGAGCAAGAATGAAAAGCCAAAAGCCTTCCATTTAGCCATGTATCACTAATTAAAGAAGGGAATCCATCTACACTTTGTATTAAAGTCTTACAAGAATTTAATATTCCTATATCAATAGAATCATCTTTTGGAGATTCTATTAAATCTAATTTTTTTAATGCTGAGCTTAATGGGGTAAATGGTAATTTTGCTGCACAACCTCTACATTTAATCATCTCCTTTTCCGCAAGCATTTCTGTATTTATATCTTGAATAAAATGAAATTTCGAGACAAATTTTTTATCAATTGATTCTTTTAATCTTGATAGAAAATCAAAAGGGCCAATAATCACTTCACCCCAAGAAATAAAAGCTTTGGATTTCATGTTTATATAGTTGATATCTAAAAGTTGTATTGCTTTTCGTTGAGGTTTCCATTCCTTAAGTTTTAAACCTTTACTGATTCTCTCTAAATTCTTTGCCAATGGTTTTGCTGAGCGAACAGCCCATACTCCAGAAGAAGGGCGGGGATGATCCTTAATAACTCCACAATCTCCTACGGCAAATAACCCTGGATAATTAAGGACTTGAAGAGTTTTTTTTGTTAATATCCTCCCATTTTCATCTATAGGAAAACCACTATCTTTTATCCATTCAAATGATTTATTACCAGTACATATTAATGTTGGGTATAAAACAGATGGGTCCTTTTTTATGATCTGAATCTTTAAATCTTTTAATTTTTTTAATAGATTTTTACTAAATTTTCTTCGAGATTTAACTTTTAATATAATTGATCTTTCTGGCCATCTTTTTCTTAAAGAAAAAGCTATTTCTATCCCAGCGAATCCGCCACCAATAATTACAAATGGTTTAGCAGAAGAATTATCCTTGTGAATATCTTGATCGACAATAAATTTATAAGACTCAGAAAAAGGTTTAATGGGAACAGCTAAATCTTTATCCCATGCAATTTCAGATTTAGAATTGAAGTTAGTTTTTGTTCCTATATTCATAGATAATAAAGAATATTCAATTTCTGGGCGTCCTGATAAAAGTAAGTTTTTTTTCTTAAGGTCAATCCCCTCAATTTCTGCCATCACAAATGAAACTCCTGCTTTTGAAGCGAGATTCCTCAAATCAATTAGTATTTCATCAATCTTGTATTTACCTGCTATGACACCTGGAAACATCCCAGAATAAATAGTAGTACTTGATTTATTGACTAAAGTAATCATTCCAGCAGGCTTCAATTTTGGATTCATTGCCCATCGAAGCATCACAAGGGCATGAGTATGACCACCACCAGCAAGAACGAGATGATCACTGAACATGATTTTTTGAATATTTCTGGAACACAATCAGATACCTATGATTTCAAAGAAGCTAGATTAGGAATTATTGGCGGAAGCGGACTATATAAGATAGAAAATCTTAAAAACATAGTCGAATTAAGCTTAGACACTCCCTATGGAAAGCCTTCTAATAAATTACTAATAGGCAATCTATTTGGAATAGAGATTGTTTTTCTAGCTCGCCATGGAGAGAAACATACCTTAAATCCAAGTGAAATTCCATATAAAGCAAATATCTGGGCTATGCGTTATCTAAATGTTAGATGGTTGATATCAGCATCAGCTGTGGGTTCATTAAAAGAAAATATCAAACCTTGCGACATTGTTATACCTGATCAATTTATTGATCGAACTCATCAAAGGCCATTGACCTTTTTCAACAATGGAGTTGTAGCTCACATAAGCATGGCAAATCCATTTTGCGAAATTCTTTCTCAAATACTGTCGCAAGAAATAGAAAAACTTTTAACCAAAGAAAAAAGCATGCATATTGGAGGAACATATCTTGCTATGGAAGGGCCAGCATTTTCAACAAAAGCAGAATCAAAATTATATAGAGATTGGGGATGCTCAGTCATAGGCATGACAAACCATACGGAAGCCAGATTAGCAAAAGAAGCCGAAATCGCTTATTCAAGCCTTTCCATGGTTACTGATTATGATTGCTGGAATCAAAATTGCGAAAATGTATCTGTCGAGATGGTCATTGAGAATCTTCAGGAAAATGCAAATTTTGCAAAATTAATAATATCTGCTGCCGCCAAAAGAATCTCATCATTAAGGCCTTCAAGCTCTTTTCATAATGCATTAAAAAATGCGCTAGTCACTCCAAAAGAGCATGTACCAAATACAACTAAAAACAAGATCAAATTATTTACAGATAAATATTGGCTTTAAAAAAAACCAACCGACATTTAATGCCAGTTGGTTTTAAAGTTATTTCAAATAAATAGTATTTTTCTAGTTAAAACTAACCAGCGTTACCAATACCAGTGTATGAACCATAAAAGAAAATACCAAGAACAAAAATAACAGCTGTTCCACCTGCAGTAGCCACTAACCATAAAGGAAGTGCTCCCTCTGTCCACCGTCTTTGCCAGGAGACTGCAGGCATACCATTTGGCAGACGATCTCCTGCTCGCCCATCAGGTCCTTTTAATTTGCTCATGATAAAGAGATTTAGTTAAAGAAGTAACTGGAAAAAAGAATTCCCATTACAAAAACAAGTAAGAGTCCAAGATAAAGACTTGTTCGGTTTAATTCAACCGGAACTTTATTTGGATTTGGATTGACTTGCATGGATAAAAAAGCAATCAGATGAAATTTGGTTATTTCAGACGCGTGTCAAGTTCAGCCTTGGAATCAAAGCGCTGAACAACAACAGGAGCTTTGCTTTCTCCAGCCTGAAAATACGTATCTGGTCTAGGAGTTCCAAAAGCGTCGTAGGCAAGCCCAGAAGACACAAATAGGAATCCTGCCACGAAGATCGCAGGAAGTGCCACAGCATGGATAATCCAATAGCGGACACTAGTAATGATCTCAAAAAACGGGCGTTCCCCGGTAGAGCCGGCAGCCATAGCCTCACTTAATCAGCTCAGTGATCTTATCAAGCGAAATCAAAAGAAACGATCTCTGTTGCAAGGTGGTTACACAGAGTCATGGAAATCATAGAATTTTTGATGATTTCAACCATTCCAACGCAATAAATTTCCCCTTTCTCCAAAAACAAATCCCTTAGGATTGACACTATTTGAATCGTCCACAAATAGAATTCTTATGAAATTAGTAGGAACAGATTCACCAACAGGGTCTTTCTCCCAAGTTTTTCCATCATCATTGCTCACTAATAAAGTTCCGTTTCCTCCAGCTGCCCAAATCGACTTAGATGGATCCCAAACAAGATCTTGATAGTTATACCCGTTGACGATTGGGATTATGGGTTTTGACCAGGAGTCGATATCATCCGAATCTGCATTAAACCTGATTTCAGCTCCTCTAGAAAGCATCCATAGATCACCATTTGGCTGCTCACCAACGCTCTGAACTCTCTTACTACTTGCTCTTTGATGAGGGCTCCATGACTCCTGACCTGGACTTAATACTGAGAAGAAGTTACCAAGACTACTTACACTTATATAACCACCATTATTTGTGCGTCTTAATTCTCTTATGCCTCCAGAGCCTGAAGTATCAACAACTATTGCTTCCCAATTCTCACCAGCATCAGTTGTTTTATAAATTGCTCCAGCAGTAGTTGCCAACTCAGCAGAATCATTATCAATTGTTGTTATCAAATATGGATCTCCAGGCAACTTATTTCCCAAATCGAGACGAGTCCAATTTTTCCCTCCATCAGTTGTGTGAAGAATCAATCCTGGTTGACCTGCAATCCAACCTTCTGGGCCTTTAAAATCAACGCTTATTAGACGAAAGTTACCTTCGCTTGGGATATCTAAATTTCTTTCTTTCCAGGTAATTCCGCCATCATTTGTCTCTAGAATTAACCTATTGGTGCCAACTAAAAACCCATTTTTGTCATCAACAAAGTCAGCATCTAGAGGATTTGCCTCAGTATCTAGGTCGACTTGTGTCCAAGGGCTTGATGAGCCAATGGATGCATTACTAACAGTACAACCACTAAGAGCTACTCCTACTATTAAGACAAGGGTCAAATTAATGACATTTGAAAACAGACGTTTCATTTCAAAGAATAAAGAGAGAGAAAACAGGCAGCAGCTAAAGCCAGGCTTCCAAAAATAAGAACGTTTTTCTGGCCTGAAGGAAGTTTATTAAATCCAAAGCCATATGTAAGGTTTTCTTCAAATCCACTAGGCTTTGATTTAGGTCCAATATCCTTGTATCCAACAAATCCTACTCGACAGACTGGACATCTGAACTTCTCTCTATCTATATCTAAGAATGCAGTTCCTGGCTCAATATTAAGCTTCTTTATACCCTCATCAGGATCATAAATAAAACCACAGCTAATACATTCGAAGCGATTTGCTTTTGGATCAAATTCCTCGGTTGAGTTTTTTGGTGCAAATGAAATAACTTGGTTTTGTTTTTCATCAGAATTGAAATCTTCCAAAGGATTTGTTTCTGTTTTGTTGTCTTTACTCACAGTTTTCACTTTCACACATAACAACTCTATGGCACTAATCTAGAAAATGACTGTCAAACTGATATTGAAATCAGTAATTCATTCATGTTTACCCTTCAGGGTTATGAGTATTTTTTAGGATTTCTTCTTATTTCTGGAGCAGTTCCTATTCTTGCGCTCACAACAAATAAGCTAATTTCTCCTAGCAGTAAAGCAGGAGAAAGACAGCTTACATATGAATCTGGCATGGAACCAATTGGGGGAGCATGGATCCAATTTAATATTCGTTACTACATGTTTGCTCTTGTTTTCGTTATATTTGACGTCGAAACGGTGTTCCTTTACCCATGGGCAGTTGCATTTAACAAACTTGGGTTATTAGCATTTATTGAAGCACTTGTTTTCATCACAATATTGGTTGTTGCATTAGCATATGCATGGAGAAAAGGTGCCCTTGAATGGAGTTGAATCCTTTGAACAATTTGAATAAATCTCCCTCTTCTGAAGCCGCAAGAAACCTTAGAGAAGCTTCTTGTGGCCCGGTGGCAACGCCAACAGTAACAAATGATTTAAGCGAAAACATAATCCTTACTAGCCTTGAAGATCTTCACAACTGGGCGAGATTAAGCAGTCTTTGGCCTCTTCTTTATGGAACTGCTTGCTGTTTTATTGAATTTGCGGCTTTAATTGGATCTCGATTTGATTTTGATAGATTTGGATTAGTACCTAGAAGTTCTCCTAGGCAAGCAGATCTACTAATAGTTGCAGGTACTGTAACTATGAAAATGGCACCCGCCCTTGTAAGACTATATGAGCAAATGCCTGATCCGAAATACGTAATTGCTATGGGAGCTTGCACTATTACTGGTGGCATGTTCAGCGCAGATTCAACTACGGCAGTTCGAGGTGTTGACAAATTAATACCAGTTGATCTTTACCTTCCTGGCTGTCCTCCAAGACCAGAAGCAATATTTGATGCTGTGATCAAATTAAGAAAAAAAGTTGCCAACGAATCTATCTCTGAAAGATCAAAGATCACTCAAACTCATCGTTATTTAACTATTCCTCATAGGATGAAGAGAGCAGAGTCAAAAGTTAATGGACAATATCTAAATGCAAAATCCCAACTAATTGCATTAAATCCTTCCTTATCTGAAAAATTTGATCAATCATTAAAAGAGGTTCAAAAAATATCTGAAGAACTTTCAAGCAATTAAGCATCTCTTATAAAAAAATGACAAACGATTCAGAAATTGTAGTAGAAGAAAAAATCTCAGGTCCAATAAGCGTTTGGCTTTCTAAAAATGGATTTGACCACATTCCTCTCCAAGATGATCACTTAGGAGTTGAAATAATAAAAATTACGCCAAGCAATCTTTTATCAATAGTTGAAGCGTTAAAAAATGATGGGTTTAATTACCTTCAATGCCAGGGTGGATACGATGAAGGTCCTGGTTTAAATATTGTTTGTTTTTATAATTTAATAGAAATGAGTGAATTTAAAAAAGATTTTTCACCTCGCGAAGTAAGATTAAAAGTATTCCTAACTCGAAATGGGGACTTAACTGTTCCTAGTTTATACGGTCTTTTCAGAGGAGCAGATTGGCAAGAAAGAGAAACATTCGATATGTATGGTATCAACTTCACAGGCCACCCTCATCCTAAAAGACTTTTAATGCCTGAAGATTGGAAAGGATGGCCACTTAGGAAGGACTATGTTCAGCCAGATTTTTATGAAATGCAAGATGCATACTGATTTATTTCCCTTTTTTGTATCTTCTATAAAATCTCATTATTGCTAAAGCGAGACTCCTAGGATCATGCCTCAAAGTTGGAGTAGCCTTTGAGCCCTGAAGAGAAGCCAAATAAACCTTATAGCCTCTAGATAAAAGATCAAATTTATTGCATTTCACTGGTTCAGCCCCTTTTGATTTGTAGTAATCAACCAATGGGGAGGGTTCTAATTCACCTTGGGCAAGTATTGAACTAAATATTTTCCTAGTAATTCCTCTAGATGCCAATTGCGCTTCGATAGCCCTCACATGACCAGTAACGTCAAGTCCATCAGTTTCACCTGGTTGAGTCATCAGATTACATATATAAAGCTTTGGAGCTTTGCTTCT
This sequence comes from Prochlorococcus marinus str. MIT 1013, assembly GCF_027359395.1. NCBI lineage: Bacteria > Bacillati > Cyanobacteriota > Cyanophyceae > Synechococcales > Prochlorococcaceae > Prochlorococcus > Prochlorococcus marinus. The sequence goes on along the minus strand of NZ_CP114778.1, from coordinate 1,800,591 downwards.
CTCAATAGCTTCGACTATTTCAGGAACAAGTAGGTTTGGAAGAATTGAAGTGTATAGGCTTCCTGGCCCTATCAAAATAATTTCAGCATTTCTGATTGCTTCCAGTGCTCTTGGCAAAGCTGGAGGGCGAGAAGGATAACAACCGATTCTGATTATTGGTAGGCGAGCCTTCCCAATCGCTGATTCTCCATCTATTCGATCACCATTTTCAAGTTCGGCCCATAAACGGACATCTACATTAGTTGCTGGTACAACTTGACCTTGAACAGCTAGGACCCTGCTTGATGCTGTGATTGCCGTCTCTAAGCTTCCAGTTATTGCAGTTAAAGCGGATAGAAAAAGGTTCCCAAAGCTATGTCCCTCAAGTCCACTTCCTGAAGGGAAGCGATACTGAAAAAGACCTTTTATTAGTGGCTCTTCTGTTGCTAAAGCTGCTAAACAATTTCTTATATCTCCTGGGGGCTGAACTCCCAGCTCTCTTCTAAGCACTCCACTACTTCCTCCATCATCTGCAACAGTAACTATTGCAGTTATTCGACTGCTATATCTTTTTAAACCTTTTAATAATGACGATAAACCTGTGCCCCCTCC